>CAZKWN010000012.1:0-10568 GCA_964556605.1 uncultured Candidatus Saccharibacteria bacterium | reverse complement strand
CAGGAAATTCAGGACGGCTTTCTCCCCTTTTGGCTTTTTCACTACGCCTTTCGGAGTGGCTGGAGAAATACCTATTCTAATGCGCAGGAATTCCTCAGTCTTGAGATGTTTGATTACAGAACCCAAACCATTATGGCCGCCGGAAGATCGGTTGAAGGAAATTTTTATTTTCCCGAGCGGTAAATCAATATCATCGTAAATTACCACCAAATCTTTCAAATCTTTTTTTGATTTTATAAGTGGAGCGACAGCTTTTCCGGAATTGTTCATGAAAGTATCCGGTGTGATGAATTTAATCTTCTGCCCTTCCAGTTTTTTTTCCAAAATCCCCACCAAAATTCTCCCGGTGTTATGCCTTGTGTTTTCATATTCTTTTCCCGGATTTCCCAAACCAACGACTAGTTTCATATTTATATAATAACACAAAAAATACAGATGTCGGACAACGAGTGCTTTTGTTGTCCGACATCTGTTTTTTTAAAAAATTAGAATACAAATTTGACTACGTTGTCAAGAAACTTTTATGTTATATTGTAGGGAATGGAACCAATGAAAACTAAAGGGCAGTCGTTTTGGGAGCTTGTGCGTTTTGCATTGATAGCATTAATCATCGTCATCCCCATCCGGCTTTTCGTCGCTGAACCGTTTGTCGTCTCGGGTACCTCAATGGTGCCAACATTCCAAAATGGCGACTATCTAATAGTAGACAAACTATCCTATGAATTGGGCTCTCCACAAAGAGACGATGTGGTTGTTTTTAGATATCCGAATGACCACACAAAATTTTTTATTAAAAGAGTGATTGGCTTGCCGAACGAAACAGTTGACATAAAAGGAAGCGCGGTGACTATTACGAACGCATCCCACCCGGACGGCTTCGCTCTTGCTGAGCCTTTTGTGAAATTTCCGTCAAACAATGTCACTCATTACACTTTGACAAGCAACGAATACTTCGTGATGGGCGACAACAGAATAGCCAGCTCTGATTCAAGATATTGGGGGCCGGTAACAAAAAATCTTTTTGTTGGAAAAGCGTTTTTTCGATTACTACCGATAACCAATATAGACATTTGGCCGGGTAATTTTAAACAGCCTCAGTCGATATAAATCTATGAAAAAAACTGCACCCGCGACTAAAAATAAACTACTGGAAATTTCATCTCCAAAAGGAATGAGGGATTTAATGAATGAAGAATATTATGGGTTTCAGGGATTTTTTGAGAAGGCGCAGGAAGTTGCCCTGTATTACGGTTTCAAGCCGATTGAAACTCCCATGCTGGAATATGAAGAAATTTTTACCGGAGGAATTGGTGCAGGCACGGATATTATAGACAAAGAAATGTACACGCTTAAAACCAAAGGCGGAGATTATTTGGCGCTACGGCCCGAGCACACAGCTCCCTTGATGCGCGCGTATATAGAACATGGAATGCAAAACATGCCTCAGCCGGTGATGTTTTATCAATATGGCCCGGTCTTCAGGCACGACAAGCCTCAGCGCGGGCGTTATCGACAATTTTGGCAATTTGATTTGGATTGCCTGGGCAACGAAAAAAGCATTATGGACGCTCTGGTAATCAAGGCAGGGCTCTCCACGCTGGAAGAAGCGGGAGCGGAAAAACTTTCGGTTGACATTAATTCAATCGGTGACAAAGAATGCAGAGGCGCGTACATCAGAGAGCTAACGAATTACTATAAAAAGCATCTGAGTAGCCTGCCGGCCGTAGACCGCGAAAGATTAAAAACAAATCCGCTCCGAATTTTAGATTCAAAAGAAGAAAAGACGAAAGAAATAAACGAGAACGCGCCGGATGTGATTAGCTTCCTTTGTGTTTCCTGTAAAAAGCATTTTAAAGAAGTGCTGGAATACTTGGAAGAAATGGGCATATCATACAACGTAAATAAAAATCTGGTGCGCGGACTTTCGTATTACACTCGCACTGTTTTTGAAGTTTATACGGAAAGCGCGGAAGAAGGAGGAGCGCCGGTGCAGATCGCTTCCGGCGGGCGCTACGATTATCTGGCGCGCCAAATCGGCGGAAAGAAAGATGTCCCCGGCGTCGGATTTTCAATGGGAGTGGACAGAATTGTGGAATCCCCTTGGTATAAAAAACTTTCGCCCCGCATATTAAAGAAGCCAAAAATTTATTTCATCCAGCTGGGCTCTGAGGCGAAATTGAAAAGCTTGAATATAATCGAGATATTGCGTAAAGCGCATGTTCCCATTGCCCAGTCGCTCTCTAAAGACAGCCTGGGTTCTCAGCTGGCAATCGCCGAGAAGCTTTCTATCCCCTACGCCATAATATTCGGAGTCAAAGAGGCGCTCGACAACTCCGTAATTGTACGGGATATGTCAAACAGATCTCAGGACACCGTAAAATTACCGAAACTTTTGGAATACTTAAAAGAGCTTAAGTAATAACCATGAAAAAAATAGTTCAAAGAGATGATAAAGTTTTACGGGAGAAAACAAAAGAAATACCAATAAGAGAAATCACGGCCCCAAAAATAAAGAAGGTGCTGAAAGAAATGTCTCAAGCGTTAAAAAGCCAGAACGACGGAGTGGCTATAGCCGCACCTCAGATAGGCTACCCTCTCGCGGTTTTCATCGTGGCAGGAAAAATTTTTCACAAAGACTTCATTAGGGGAGAAGAAGAATTCAAAAAAGTTCCCGTAAAAGAAATCCCCAAGGACTTGGTTTTCATAAATCCGAAAATTTCCAAACTTTCCCGTGAGAAAGAATGGGTTCCGGAAGGCTGCCTTTCCGTGAGATGGCTCTATGGCGACGCCTATAGGTCAAAAAAGGCGACGGTTGCGGCCTATGATGAGAACGGCAAAAAATTCACTAGGGGTGCATCCGGCCTTTTAGCCCAAATTTTCCAGCACGAAACAGACCATCTAAACGGAGTGCTCTTTATTGACCACGCCAAAAACATAAAAGAGGAATTGCCTGCTAAAGAGTTTATAAAGTAAAAAGTTTATAAAGTTGTAAAGTGAATACCAGCAATCTAAATTTTATATTTTTCGGTACACCCGATGTGGCTTCAGATACATTGGAAATTTTAAAGCGGAATGGCTATGTTCCGTCGCTTATCATCACCTCGCCCGACAAGCCCCAGGGGCGCAAAATGCTCATCACTCCCCCGCTAGTAAAAGTTTGGGCGATGGAAAATAATATTCCTTATATCCAGCCGGAGAAATTAGACCAAAAAGAAATCTGGAATGTTTTGAGAACCCTTGGTAGAAGCGACGGCGACGGACAGAGAAAATTTTCAGCAGAAAATTTTCGTGGTGAGCAAAATATTCCAGATTTATTTTTGGTCGTCGCTTATGGAAAAATAATTCCGGAAGATATTTTAAATATACCGAAGCTTGGCTCTATAAACATCCACTATTCCCTGCTACCAAAATACCGCGGGGCTTCTCCGGTAGAGTCTGCTATTTTAAATGGCGACATGGAAACAGGCGTGACTATCCAAAAAATGAAATTTGAAATGGACTCCGGTCCGATCATCGCTCAGGAAAAAGTAAATATATTTCCCGACGAAAAAGCCTCAGAGCTACGAACCCGCCTGATAAAAGTCGGCGGAGATCTTTTAATAAAAACTTTAAATACCCCCTCCGCCTCCGGCACCTCCCCCTACATAGGGGGAGGATGGGTAGGGGTAGAACAAGATGAATCGCAGGCGACTTTTTGCAAAAAAATAAAAAAAGAAGACGGGCTGATAGATCTAAACGACGATGGAGTTATTAATTACAACAAATTCCGCGCTTATGCCACATGGCCGAGAACTTTCTTTTTTAAAGATGGTAAAAGAGTAATAATCACCAAAACAAGTCTGGAAGATGGAAAATTCATAATAGAAAAAATAATTCCCGAAAACGGAAAAGAAATGGACTATAAAAACTAATATTTCGACGTAAAAGGATTCCTTTTGGAGAGGCCTTTGAGCATTTTTTTGACGCTAGATGCGCCGCGCTTGAATAGGGTCTGCCGGCGGTCTTTGCTCTTGCCTATTTCTCTGCAGAGCTTTTCTTTTACATCGTCAATTGCGCTATATAAATCTTCGTGGTCGCTTTCGCAATAAAACTTTTCTCCGGCTATATTGATAGTGCAGCTTGCATGAAAAACGGCGCCCGCCTTATGGTGATTCGTAGTTCTGACCACTTCAAAATTCGCCATAGCCTCGCCTTTTTTTGCCTCAATATTAATGAGCATTTTCTCTAAATTTGTAACTCTCTTTAAAACATAATCCTTAACGGCTTCTGTTAATTCTATATTTTTGCTTTGCAAATTTATCTGCATATATAATGTATTATAGCACGATTGTACCATATTTGAAATGATTTCCGGGTGAACTGATTATTTTTTTACATCCCGAGTAAGAGCTTTCAATAAAATATTGAGTTCTATGGTTGCAACTCCGACGACGCTATCCGCCCCGCCGTAATATATATACAAGAGACCGCTCTTTTCAACCATTCCGCACGGAAAAACAACATTATTAACGATGCCTTCTTTTTCATATTTTTCCTCCGGTTCGAATATTGGATCGGATGTGCGCGATATTACAGTAGTGGGATCTTTAAGGTCGAGCAGAAGCGCTCCGATGCGGTAAGTATGGTGGCTTTTTGAAATACCATGATACAAGAGAAGCCATCCATATTTTGTTTTTAAAGGAGGAGCGGAAATTCCGACTTTTTCGCTGTCCCAGGTGTTTATCCTCGGACCTATAATTCTGATGCATTTTTTAACCATTTCTGTTTTAAAAGAGAGTGACTGAAGATAATCCCCGCACATTTCGTTTCCAACCCGGTGTAGAATAAAATATTTACCGTTAATTTTTTCAGGAAAGATGCAAGTATCTTTATCGTCTAGCCCTGCGGGCGTAATTAAGACGGGTTTCTCCCATTGCCAATTCTTAAGCAGAAAATTTTTCTCGGTGATAGAAGTAACGGCGACTCTCGGCGGACCGATGCCGTCAAAAGCCGTGTAAAGCATGTAAATATTTTTCCCTATTTTTATCAGTCGCGGGTCTTCGCATCCCGAATTTCCGCCGGCAATTTTTTTTGATTCAAAACTTTCTCTCGGAACATAAATCGGCATATCTTGTCTTTCATTAATGGAAATGCCATCCTTGCTACCCGCATAGCCGATAGAAGAAGTATTGTCCGCGGAAAGAGCCCGATACAATATGTGAGTAACATTTTTAATACGCAATGCGGCCGGATTAAATGTGGCTTGTTCTTCCCATGGATGCGCTTTATTTGGCGTAATAATAGGGTTCTTGCTTGAACGCTTGAAATGCCACTTGAGAGCCGTTTCGGGATGCATAGTTGAAATAAGATCGGTTATATTTACATGGGCCATGCAGTTAGTCGTATCGGCCGAACCGTAGTACATAAAAAGCGTATCTTTTTCCAAAATTGCTCCTGAGGGAAAAACAATATTGGAAACATGCCCCAAAAGTTCGTACGGCTCCCTCGGAACCAGAATCGGCCCCTTGGTGCGCCCGACAATCTTAAGCGGATTATTCAAATCAAGAAGCGCCGCTTCAATTCCAAAGATGCGTTCGGAATTATTGCCTCCCGGAAAATAATTTTGGATGTATGAATACAGAAAAAACCAGCCATGGGAGGTTTTGATCGGGGTGGCTCCGACTTCGGTATGGTCAAAGGGCGACCTTTTAAAATCGATAACGTGCTCATCAAGACTTGCATACCATTTATCCCAAAATTTTTGATCCCATAATTCTTCTATTTTATCCGCTTGCGCTATGGCGATTTTTGCCGGTGGTATATCCGTGTTCACAGTCACAATGACGGTAATCTTACCTTTAATCCTCTCCGGAAAGAGCGTCATTGCTTTTGCGTTGAAAGGCGTCACCAAATGGCGTTCATCGACTTTCTTTAAATCTTTTGAAATCGCTACCGCGACTTTAATTCCGCTCGCTTCAAACGGATACTTTGAAAGCGCCGTGTAAAATATGTAATAATTTCCTTCAAAAAAAGTAATTCTTGGGTCCTCGCAGCCGTATTTTTCCCATTCCTCTTCCGGCGTGATAAACGGCACGCAGTCTTCAAAATGCGTTCTGTCTTTGCTTTGGCCCAAACCTATTACGGAAATTTGCTGCGGGGTGCGCAACATGTCGGGTGCTCCGATTGCGCGATACACGCCGTAATAAGTTTTCCCTTTTTTTAAAACACTCATATTGTAGGTCGCAAAAGACTCCCAGTAATGGTCTCGATACGGAGTGAGAATCGGATTATGGTGGGATCTTTTTACGACATACATAAAATTAATCTACTTTGACAGATTTTTTTGAAAAAACTGCCTGTTCTTTATTCTTGAGCTTATGAATAAATTCTTTTAGATCATCATATGCGACAGCTATGTGTTTTTCACCACCTCCATAATAAAGAAACAGAGTGCCATCTTTGACCACTGCCCCGCTGGCATAGACAATCCCCGGCTTCCAGTCGTTCTCATACCACTCATCCGGCTGTAATAATGGATATTGGGACCGGTAAAGAACTTTGGTCGGGTCCTTCAGGTCAAGTAGCATCGCCCCGACTTTATAACGGCCCGGGTCGTCTTTGTCCATGGCGTGATAAAAGAGAAGCCAGCCGTCGGAAGTTTTGATGGGCGGAGCCGAGGCGCTGCGGGTGCGATTATGCCAAGCTACGATATGGTCCGGCAAGAGTTGAGGATCCGGCGCTTCACTACCCGGTTCGCTCCCTTGCGGAGTCTCAGATATATCCAGTTTATTTACATAAGCTATAGCGACACGTGACGGATCGCCTTTGTCTAAATTATGAAAAATCGCAAACTTGCCGTTAATTTTTTCCGGGAACAAAACCCAATTCTTTTGCCTATCGTTCGGATGAGAAAGAAACACAAATTTATCCCAATTCCATTTTTTTTCTAAAAGGTCTTTCTGGTCGATGGAAGTAACTCCCACCCGCATAGAATTCCAGCCGTTGAACATATTGAAGGTCAGATATATTCGGTCATTAATTTTAACCGCTCTCGGGTCTTCGCATCCGCCCCAGCCTCCGCCGGAGAGATAAAGGGTCGTATTATAGACAAGGCGCGCCGGAGAAGTATAAGGATAATGCTTCATTGCTTCTTCTCTGCTTTGCGCGGAATAAACCGGATAAGGACTACGCTCGTCGAAATGCATGCCGTCTTTGCTTGAAATGTATCCTACGCGCGACACGCCGTCAGCTCCGAGCGCGCGATAAAAAAGATGCACCCGCCCGTCAAGCACAACTGCTCCGGGATTCAAAACAGCTTCCGATTCCCAAAGAGAATCGCGGACCGGATTGATTATTGGATTGCCGTTATATTTATGAAGTATGGAAAGAGCTTTTTTTCTCTTGACCTTGCTTAAAATGCGCTTTGTAACAGCTTTCTTTACTATTTTTTTTCTAGCTTCCTTCTTTTTTTTTATTTTTTTAAGCGCGGCCATATTTGTCTTCTATCCTTACAATGTCATTTTCGTCAAAATCTCCAAAAGCTATTTCCAAAAATTGTACGGCGTCGTCTTTGGCTTCAATCTGATGCAATTCTTTATTTGCGACCGTAAACTCATCGCCAGGGTTGGCATTCATCTTCTTCTCTCCGATAGTTACAACCGGATGCCCGGAAAGAATTCTCCAAAACTCTGAACGGTGATTGTGATATTGCAAACTTAAAGAACTGTTTTCATTAATTGAGATAACTTTAACCGTGGTTGTTTCGTTCTGAGTAAATTGCTCAAATTTCCCCCATGGCCTTTTTATGGTGAGTTTCTTCATACTATCTATACTCATATTATATAACTAATTAAATTTTTAGCTAATCCACTTTTGTATGATTTCCGCTGTTTCCTCCGGCCCTTTGACCGCGATTGTTTCGATACCAGCTTCATAGACAGAATAGTCATTTCCACCTGGAAATAGCGCGTCCCCGACAAAAATCATGTCCGATTTACCCAAACTGAGTTTATTTAACAAGCGTTCCAGCCCGACAGCCTTATTAAAACCTTTTTGTAAAATATCGAGTGTGGTCGTTCCCCCAATAGCGATAGTTGCTTCGGGGATTTTTGGTTCAATTTCGGCTTTAATCTTTTGCCTTTTCTTTTGGTCCGGGTCCCAAAGTTTCTTTTCTTCAATCGGGGCCTGCTGTCCGAGCGCGGAGAAAGAAATCTGAGTATCCCTGTCTTCAATAATCGCACCGGTAGGATTGGGGGGGATATCATATAACCCTGAATCAATTATTCCCTGCAATAATTTTTTAACCCTGCCTTTTACCTCTTCACTTAGCGGTTCTTTGTCCGTCATTTGCCAATCTTTCAACTCTACGTCGTATTCGTATCTTTGGCTTCCGCTCGTTGGCAATAATTTTAAATTATGAAACAGAGAAGAGCTTGAGCCGTCATCATAAAAAGGCGGAAGAAGTTGGGTTTGAAACTGCTTGAAATTTCCCCCGCTGATAACCACCACCATTTTTTGCTTGGCAAGCTCTTTCACCAGGCTTGCCATCTCGGGTGTTATCGGAGATTTGCTGACAGTAAGAGTGCCGTCCAAATCAAAAGCAACAATTTTTTTATCTGGCAACATATTTTTATTTTCCTCGTCCCGTAGTGAGCTTTGCTCTGCTACTGGGATTCTTTGTTTTCTCCAGCGCTTTTTTTACTAATTCTGAAGAGCTTCGTATTTTGCCTTTCTTCCCAATACCAAAAACCATTTCAATGCCAAGTCGATTACAAAGCTCATATTCGGGTATATTGTCTTCTTTGCGGTCTCCTCCATTGGCAAAAATGTGAGGTTTTAGCGATTCAAGTTCCCGACAAACCGATATGTCTTTTGTATTCGGTTCGTGGGAAGTAATCACGACACGGTCAACAAACCTAAACGATTCAAGTATCTCCTTGCGATCGAGTTCACTCATAAAAGCATGCCCTTTTTTTAATTTCAGCCAGTTGTCATTATTTAAAATAACCACAAGTTCATCTCCAAGCTCTTTCGCTTCTTTCAGCATATCTAAATGACCAACATGCACCGGATCAAATCCCCCGCTGACCATGACAACTTTTTTGCCAGATTTTTTAGCCATAATTATAATAATTATACTCCTCGGTAATAAAATAATCTATATCGTCAATAACCATACAAAAACCCCTGTTAAAACAGAGGTTTTTGTTATCAAACAATTATTTTTATTGCCCGTTTACTTCTGACGAAGCATTTGCGGAGTCAGAGACACCAGCCGGAGCCTTGCAAGCCTTTGCGGAAGCTCTAAATGTAGTCCAAGCGGCATTTCGGCTATTTTTCCAGACAGTAGCGGCAGTTTTTACGGATTTACTGAAGTCAGCCCAAGCTGTCTTTATTCCGGTTTTTAATGTTGCTGTGGTTGTATTTGAATACGCGCCCGCTAGTTCGTTGGCGCGAGTAGAATACGCATCAGTGACAGCCCTGGTATGAGTTGCGACAGCAGCATCAAGAGCCGCCTCGCGAGTAGCAACCGCTGCCCCGACACACGCAATCTTTGTAGCTGTTGCGGAAGCTACTGCCGGTGCAATGGTAGTGGTTTGAGCCAACACCGGAATAGCTACTAATAATAAAGACAAAACCATAACAAAAAACGCTAAAATTTTTCTTAACATAAATAATTTTATTTCTTAAATAATAATCTCGACTGCACAATATTATAGCACGAAAATTTTTTACTTAAACTTTTTGCGAAGCATTTTTTTCGCGAGCATCGTTCTTTTCACCTCCAAGCGCTTCTTGGTCTTGTGAGAACGTCTTGATTTATTTTTTGGACTAAGTGTTGTTCCTCTTTTTGCCATATACTTGACCGCCTTTGGCGGTACTTTTTAATTATTGATAATGTTGGTTGAATTCTACTTCAAATCGACAGCTAACGCAATTTTAGGTCCAAAAAACACATATCGTCTTGTAAACCGAATATATAAATATGGTAAAAATAAACACGAATACGAGCGGAGTCCCTGTGTGCGTAAGACTGGTTGAAAGATCAAGCGAATGTCTCATTAACTGAAACGGGCTTACAAAAATGTCCCAGCTATTCCAGCGCTCAAATCTGCCAAGATAAATACCGAAACTTGAAACAAAACAAATACCCAAAACACTAATTTCAGAAAGGAAATAATTTAAATGCCCTTTAAGATATTGATGCACTTGAAAAAGGGAAAGCATTCCCAAAAGCAACCCGATCCACCCGAAGAAAAAGAAAAGCAGGCTGTCATACCACAAGAGAGCAGAAGAACTTGATACTACATGCAGAACATCAGTTACTAAATACGGAGCATTGGGAAAAAACAAAAGCCAGACAATAAACGCCGGGACAAAAACATTCATGGGTGTGTCTTTTTTAATGAAATACAGAGAAATAAGATATGGTATCCACGCCAAAAATAGATTCCAGATTAAATATAAAAGGCTTGTCGTGCCCCACACATCAAGGCGGGCAATGTTAAAAATGACAGCAACGAGGGATATCAATACAAGCGTCTTTGTCGTCTTTCTAATTTCCATCCTGCTGATTTTAGCATCTTTCC
>CAZKWN010000011.1:6983-10649 GCA_964556605.1 uncultured Candidatus Saccharibacteria bacterium | reverse complement strand
ATCACGGGCCCTGTGCGCTCGGTCTCATTCCAGGTTTCTTTTACCCCTTCGCTTTCCCAAGTTGGCACAGAGCCAGGTATTATAAACGATGCCATTTTGACTGGACATGATGATTTTGCTAATGTTGATGTGAGAGTGGACAAGGCAGGTTTGACGACCTCGCTCGATAGCGACCCGTCGTTTCCAAGCAGCGGAGGTCAGGTGACAGATTAGTTATAAAGTTCATAAAGTGGAAAGTTATAAAGTTAAAATTTATGAAAGAAAAAAATACAGAAGAGAATAATTTGATGGAAAAAATAGTTTCGCTCTGCAAGAGACGCGGATTTATTTTTCCGGGCTCGGAAATTTACGGAGGATTGGGGGGCACTTATGATTGGGGGCATTTCGGGGTGGCCTTAAAGAATAATATCAAGCAAAATTGGTGGAAGAAATTCGTGGATTCGCGCAAAGATATGTATGGCATTGACGCGGCGATTTTAATGCGGCAGGAAGTCTGGCAAGCGTCCGGGCATGTGGCCGGATTTGCCGACCCGATGGTGGAATGTGAGAAATGCCACAGTAAGTTTCGCGCTGACCAAATAGAGGAGACGTCCAACGTCTCCGGAGACGTTGGACGTCTTAGTTGTCCGAATTGCGGAGGAAAATTGGGTGAAGCCAAGCAATTCAACATGATGTTCCAGACAAAAGTTGGCGCGTCGGATGATTCTTCAGCGATTTCATATTTGCGACCGGAGACGGCGCAGGGAATGTTTGTGAATTTCAAAAATACCGTGGACGCTTTCCACCCCAAGCTTCCTTTCGGCATGGCGCAAATCGGCAAGGCTTTTAGAAATGAGATAACTCCCCGGGATTTTATTTTCCGCGTCCGCGAATTTGAGCAGATGGAAATAGAATATTTTATTCGCGAGGCAGATTGGGAAAAATATTTTGAATATTGGAAAGGCGAGATGCTTGATTGGATGGAAGAAGTAGGAATAGATATGAATAAAGTTCACGAGCTTGAAGTACCGAAGGAAGACCGGGCGCATTACTCCAGCCGGACGGTTGATTTTGAGTTTGACTATCCTTTTGGCAAAAAGGAACTTTTTGGCTTGGCTTACCGAACCGATTTTGATTTAAAAAATCACAAGCTTGAATATATTGATGAAGAAAACGCAGAGAAAATGGTTCCGCATGTTATAGAACCGACTTTTGGCGTGGACCGGGCAGTTCTCGTGTTGCTTTTGTCGGCTTACACAGAAGACGAAAAAGAGGGGGAGGTGCGTTCATATCTAAAATTCAAACCGAATATAGCGCCGGTTATTTGTGCCGTTTCTCCGCTTCTTAAAAATAAGCCGGAGTTGGTGGAATATGCCAACACAAAAGTCTACGCTCCGCTCAAAGCAGAATTCGGCCGGGTGGCTTGGGATGACAATGGCAACATCGGCAAGCGTTACCGCCGACAGGACGAAATCGGCACGCCATTTTGCATCGTGGTTGATTTTGACACCCTCACCGACAACACCGTGACTGTCCGCGACCGGGATACGGGCGAACAAGAGAGAGTGAAGGTAGCTGAGTTGAAAAATTATATTCAAGCAAAGATAAGTTAAATGAAATTCTCAAAAAAAGTTTTAAAAAACGGACTACGTGTCGTGACCATTCCAATGAAGGACAACCCGACGGCGACGGTGCTGGTATTGGTGGAAGCCGGCTCCAAATATGAGACGAAAAAAGTGAATGGAATCTCACATTTTTTGGAGCATATGTGCTTTAAAGGAACGGTCAAAAGGCCGAAGGGCATTGATATTTCAAAGGAATTAGATGCTTTGGGAAGCCAGTACAACGCTTTCACCGCGCAGGAATATACGGGATATTACGCTAAGTCCGACGCGAAGCATTTTCACAAAATTTTCGATGTTGTGTCGGATATTTATTTAAATTCCACTTTTCCGGAAGCCGAAATGCAGAAAGAAAAAGGCGTCATTATAGAAGAGATAAATATGTATGAAGACATGCCCCAGAGGCATGTGCAGGATTTAATCATGGAGTTGCTTTATGGCGACCAACCTGCCGGGTGGAATATCGCCGGGGAGAAAAAAAATATTTTAGGAATGAAGCGTGATGATTTCGTTTCTTACAAAAAGGCTCATTACCTGCCGGAAGCCACGGTCCTTGTTGTGGCGGGGGCGATTACGGAGAAGGAAGCAATGAATGAGGTCAATAAAATTTTTGGGAAAATTCCCCGAGGCAGGAAAACAGGAAAATTAAAAGTGAAAGAAAATCAGCGAAAACCGGAAGTTTTGGTAAAATTCAAGGAAACCGACCAGACGCATTTTGTTTTGGGTGTGCGCAGTTATGGTTTATTTAACAAAAAAAATGCCATTCTGTCTGTACTTGGGTGCGTGCTCGGGGGAGGAATGAGCTCCCGGCTTTTCCAAAAGCTTCGGGAAGAAATGGGAGTCGGATATTATGTCCGGGCTTACAACGATGCTTACACCGACCACGGGTTTTTCCAAGTTTCCGCCGGAGTGGACAATAAAAGAATTGAAGAAGTGATAAAAGCTGTCTTGGATGAATGCAAAAAATTAAAAGAAGAAAAAGTGAATAAAGACGAATTAGATAAAGTTAAGGAATACATAATCGGCAACATGAAGCTCTCTTTGGAATCAAGCGATGACATCGCGAACTTTTTCGGCGGGCAGGAACTTTTAAAACGCGAGCTCAAAACCGCGGAAGAAAAAGCGTCAGAAATACGCAAAGTCACAGCCAGCCAAATCCAAACCCTGGCCAATGACATTTTCAAGAATAATAAGCTTAATCTGGCTCTCGTCGGGCCGTTTAAGGACAAATCTGCCTTTTTAAAAGTATTAAAATTTTAGTTTAATTTTAAAAGTGGTATAATAAATTATATGAGTAATACAAATTCGACTCAAAATAACTTAAGTGTCCTGGCGCACGGAGCGTCAACCGATTTTTTAATTAAATTAAAACAAGATTTAGTGGAGGCGGTGGACAGAGGTGATGTGCCGGGAGCGCAAATTGTTTTAAATAATATATCCTCTCATCTGGAGAGCATTAAAGAGCATGCCGCGAAAGTAAAAGAAAATACGACCGGTTATATTGAGAGCTCTACCGGTGTTTTTGACATGGAAAAATTTACAAAAGAGCTTAATGCCTTTATGGCGGAAACTTATGTCATTTGGTACGGGAAAAAAGATGAAGAGAAAGCCAATATCTCAATGCGGGTCACTCCGCTAGGGGGGATGGACTATGAACAATTGAAAATTGCCAATCCTCCTCTGTTCGGCCAGTATACAATGAATCCGGAAACCACGGGAATAAATTATAAAGAGAAAAATTTAAAAATAAAAATCGCGGATATGAAAGAGCTTGCCGGCAGTTCAAGGTCGGAAGTGGCAAAAGCCGTTGTGGGCCAATACGGCACGGAATATCATATTCCGGGTCTGGAGTATGAAAAATATTTGCTTGATAATCCCGACAAGGTTCCCGCTGAATTGAAAGACGGCAACTGGTATTATTTTTTCGGTTCGACGCTCCGCGCCCGGTTTGGCGGCTCGGACCTTCCTTACGTGAGTTTTGACGACGGCAAGCTCAATCGCCACGCGCGCTGGCTTGACGGCAAATGGAATTTCAACGACCACGTCATACTTTTGGAAAAATAAG
>CAZKWN010000011.1:0-6883 GCA_964556605.1 uncultured Candidatus Saccharibacteria bacterium | reverse complement strand
GTCTCCACCGGCACGATAATCCGGTTCTTTTTGGTTGCGCTCGGGTTTTACTTGTTTTGGTTTTTGCGGGAAATATTTCTCGTTGTTTTGACAGCTATTATCATCGCATCTTTTGTGGAATCAGCTACGCCATATTTCAAAAGAATAAAAATCAACCGGGTCTTGGGAGTGGTTCTTTTGTATATTGTCACAGTCCTTGTTCTGGCTCTTTTGTTTTATCTTTTCGCTCCGCTTTTAATAACCGAAATTTATAATTTCTCGGTTTTCTTATCAAATTATGTTCCGAATTCTCCGATAATAAATTATTTCAGCAATGATGCCTTCGGCGGGGCGAAAGATATCGTGAACAATCTTTCTCACAGCTTGTCTCTGACTACACTCACCACCACCTCCAACGCTTTCATCGGTAATCTTTCCGGAGGATTCTTCCAGGTGCTTTCTGTCGCGTTCGGAAGCATATTCAATGTGGTGCTTATTGTCCTGACTTCTTTTTATCTTTCAATCCAGGAAAAAGGAATAGAGAAATTTTTAAGAATTATTTTGCCGATAGAGCACGAAGAGTACGTGGTGGATTTATGGGATCGCTCCCGCCGGAAAATCGCCTTGTGGATGAAGGGGCAAATGCTACTTGGAGTTCTGATATCTATTTTGACCTACTTGATGCTTTCTCTTTTGGGGATACAATATGCTCTTCTATTGGCCTTGATAGCCGGAGCGATGGAGCTTATTCCTTACGGTATTCTGATTGCTCTTATTCCGGCGGTTTACTTCTCTTATTTGTCGGGAGGGACGGGAAGCGCTCTTGAGGTGGCGGGGGCTTACATAATACTTCACCAGTTTGAAATTTTTCTTTTCTCTCCTCTTGTCATAAAAAGTGTTGTGGGTCTTTCTCCGTTAGTAATAATTCTTGCCGCCTTGATAGGTTTTAAATTGGGCGGATTTTGGGGATTGGTTCTGGCAATCCCGGTGTCTGTCTTTATAATGGAATTCTTTTCCGATCTGGAAAAGAATAAAACTTCTTTCAGAATAAACAATGAAAAAAAATAGTTTCTATATTACAACAACGATACCTTATGTAAACGCGGACCCGCATATCGGTTTTTCGCTGGAGCTCGTGCAGACTGACGCGGTCGCGC
Source organism: uncultured Candidatus Saccharibacteria bacterium (assembly GCA_964556605.1). Taxonomy (GTDB): domain Bacteria; phylum Patescibacteriota; class Minisyncoccia; order Phycocordibacterales; family UBA9973; genus UBA9973. Next base: position 5,747 of record CAZKWN010000011.1, on the reverse strand, counting down.
GTTATGAGCGCCTGCTCGGTAAAGACGTATTTTTTAGCACCGGCACGGATGAATATGGCCAAAAAATCTGGGAGGCCAGCCAAAAAGAAGGCAAGAACGCGCAGGATTATGTGGATTATTATGCGCAAAAATATCTGGCCTTAAAAGGCACGCTTAATCTGTCGTATGATAATTTCATCAGAACAACCAGCAAAGAAAATATCATAGCTTCGCAGGAATTTTGGCGCCTGTGCGATAAAAAAGGCGACATTTATAAAAAAATGTATAAAGGACTTTACTGCGTTGGCTGTGAAAAATTTTATAAAGAAAAAGATTTGATAGACGGCAAATGCCCGCTTCACCCCAATCTGCCGCTAGAGGTGGTTGAAGAAAATAATTATTTTTTTAAATTAACAAATTATAAAAAACAGCTTTTGGAATATCTCTCAAACGAGAAAGCTATAATTCCGGAATGGCGAAGGAAGGAAGCCGTTGATTTTGTGGAAGACGGGATGGAGGATTTTTCAATTTCCCGCAGCAAGGAACGATTTTCTTGGGGAATTCCAATACCCGGGGATGATACCCAGGTCATGTATGTGTGGTTCGGCGCTTTAATAAATTATATTTCCACGCTAGGGTGGCCGGGGAATACGACCCCCTCTGCCTCCGGCATCTCCCCCTTGGCAGGGGGCGAAAATCTTTTTGAAAAATTCTGGATGCAAGGAGAAAAGGTTCAAACCGCCGGAAAGGATATGGTGAAATTCCAGTCGGTCATGTGGCAAGGCATGCTTATGTCCGCAGGGTTGCCGGCTACTGACACAATTGTTTATCACGGTTTCATTGGCGGGGAGGGGGGTATTAAAATGTCTAAATCGCTCGGCAATGTCGTTAATCCAACCGAAATCGTAAAAGAATACGGCACGGATGCATTGCGCTATTTCCTTTTGCGCGAAATTTCTTCGTTTGAAGACAGCCCGTTTACAATGGAAAGATTTAAAGACGCTTACAATGCAAATCTGGCAAATGGGCTGGGGAATTTAGCTTCGCGTATTTTGACCTTATCCGAAAAGTATTTGGAGAAGTGTCCGGAAATTCCCCAAAACATTCAGCAATCCGATTTTGCGGAATATGGGGGTTTTTTTGAAAAATTTGATATCAAACAAGCGGTGGATTATATTTGGAATGAAATAGGAGAGCTGGATAAATTTATTCAGAAAACAGAGCCGTTCAAGGTGGTGAAAGTGGATGAGAAAAAAGGAAAAGAATTAATTTCCGAGATGGTTGTCCGCTTGTATCAAATCGCCAGAATGCTGAATCCAATAATGCCGGAAACAAATGTCACTCTAAAAAAATTAATTAAAGAAAACAAAAAGCCGGAGAAGCCTTTGTTTATGAGAAAAGAATAATATGACTCCCAAATACATAGACGTTCATTCTCACGTAAATTTCAAAGCCTTTGACGAAGACAGGGATGCCGTAATTGAGCGTGCGCTTGATAATGATACATGGATGATAAATGTCGGTACGCAGGTGAATACTTCCAAAAATGCGATAGAATTGGCTCATAAATATCCTGAAGGGGTTTATGCGATTATCGGTTTGCATCCTATACACACCGGCGCCTCTTATCATGATAAGCAGGAATTGGGAGAAGAAGGGGAAGAGTTTACCTCCCGCGGAGAAGTGTTTGATGAAAATATTTACCGGGAGCTTTTGAAAGATGAAAAAGTTGTGGCGCTCGGCGAATGCGGTTTGGATTATTATCGCACGGAGGAGGAATCAACAGAGAAGCAGAAGAAAGCATTTATTGAGCAAATAAAATTAGCGAATGAAGTTGGGAAGCCCTTGATGCTTCACATTAGAGATGCCTATTCTGATGCCCTTAAAATTCTTAAAGAACATGTTTACCCCGCCAAAGGCGGGGAAAAAGTTAAGGGCGTTGTGCATTTTTTTGTCGGCAATACAGAGGAAGCAAAAAGTTTTCTAGATTTTGGATTCATGCTTTCTTTTACCGGCGTTCTGACTTTCACTCATAATTATGATGAAGTGGTTAAAAATACCCCGCTTGATATGATATTGACCGACACGGATGCTCCTTATGTGGCGCCGGTTCCGTATCGCGGAAAACGCAACGAACCGCTATATGTAAAAGAAATTGTGAAAAAGATCGCCCTAATTAAAAATCTGCCGGAAACGGAGGTTGCGGAAGCTATTGTGGCAAATGCAAAAAGATTGTTCGGAATTTAAAAATACAGACGTTGGACGTCAAGAACCCCAGACGTCCAACGTCTGTATTCTGCCAAAAACTTTACTTTTCGGCACCTTTTTGTTAGTATGAAGCCTATGCAAGAAACGGAAATTGAGGATAAAAACGACATATTGGATGAAACAAAAGAAGATGGAGCGGAGAGAGTCTATGAATTGGGCTATCTGCTCGTGCCTTCTCTACCCGAAGAAGATTTGCCGGTTGTTTTTGGCAATCTGAAAGAGCTTGTATCTTCATTGGGAGGAATTGCCATTTCAGATGAAATGCCAAAAATGATGCCGCTTGCCTATTCAATGGTTAAAGTTGTCGCCAACGTGCGCAATAAATTCAATACCGCGTATTTCGGCTGGGTTAAGTTCACGATGGACTCCGGTAAAGTTTTGGAATTAAAAAAGAAGCTTGATCTGGACCCGAACTTTATCCGATTTTTGATATTGAAAACGGTTAAGGAAAATACGATTGCCGCAAAAAGATTCGTGCGCGGAGACATGACATACAAGAGGCCTAGAGTGGAAAAAACCGGAGATGCCGAGGTTGTTGTGCCTATAAACAAAGAAGAGATTGATAAAGAAATAGATGCAATGGTAGCGGCGGAATAATTATAAGTTAAAAAATAATTATGTATTTAAACAAAGCAATCGTTATAGGAAATCTTACCCGCGACCCGGAGCTTCGCTCTCTGCCTTCGGGCATAAAAGTCTGCACATTTTCTCTTGCCACTAACCGTGTTTGGAAAGACAAGAACGGTGCGCGCCAGGAATCCGCTGATTACCACAATGTCGTAGTTTTTGGACGCCAAGCAGAGACCGTCGCTCAATACATGAAAAAAGGAAGCTCTATCTTGGTGGAAGGCCGAATGCAGACAAGGAGCTGGGAAGACAAAACAAGCGGAGAGAAAAAATATCGCACGGAAATAGTTGCCGACCGCACGCAGTTTGGTCCCAAAGGAGGCAACAGTGGCGGAGCGGGGACGACGAGCGCGGGCTCAAAAGCTCCGGCTTCACAAGGAGGCGGAGAAGTTGATGCCATAGAGTATCCCGAAGAAGACATTAATCCTGAAGACATTCCGTTCTAGTAAAAAGTCATCAAGTTCTTAAAGTCCATAAAGTAAAATACAAATGTATTCAACTTTATAACTTTCAACATTATAAACTTTATAACTAGTCAAAGACCATGAAACAAGATTATTTTTCAGCCAACAATATAAAATACATAGATTACAAGGATATAGAAATTCTGAAGAAATTTTTAAATCCGAACGGCAAGATAGTGAGCCACAAGCGCACCGGCGTGACTTCCAAGAATCAGCGCGCACTGGCTTCAGCCATCAAACACGCCAGATTTCTCGGTCTGCTTCCATTCGTAGTAAAATAAAGTAACAAAAAAATCCCCGAAAGGGGATTTTTATTGTATAAGCAAGAATTCTCCTAAAAAGAGGCTACGGAGCACGGCGGTGCGAGTCTTGAGAAATTTCTTAGCAAAGAAATATTTGTGCTCTTTTTACGGGAATTCTTGCTGTTAACTTATACTCTCTCCACGTAATCTCCCGTTTCGGTATTTACGCGGATTATGTCTCCTTCGTTTATAAACATCGGAGCATTGAGCTTCGCTCCATTTTCTAAGACAATAACTTTTATGCCTCCCTTTGAAGTGTCTCCCCGGACGGCCGGCGGAGCTTCTTTTACTTTAAACTCCATTTTAATAGGCATGCTCAATTTAATTATTTTCTCTTCATCATCTTCGTTTGTCCAAACCAATGCCGAAACATTGCTGTTTTCCTTCAAAAACTTAACAGCATTTCCAAGCAATATTTCATTCAATTTAAATCTTTTGCTTTTATCTTCCGGATCGCAGAACCAGTATTCTCCTTTGTTGTGGTATAAGAATGTAATATCACGTTTTTCCATATCAGCTTCTAAAGCCGAATCGGAGACATGAAAAGTGGCAGGGAAGACCTTGCCGGATATCAAGCTTCGCAGTTTTACCTGATTTTGCGGCTTGCGTTGCTGTGTGCGGGCGACATGAGATTCCACCACTTCGCAGGGCTCGTCGTCGTGAATGATTATTTTCTTTTCGCGGATTTCGTTGTATTGAAGTTGTGACATAGTTTTTATACTAGCAGAATAATTATTTAATACAACCCCTCCCGGCCTCCCCTTGTCAGGGGAGGAAGAATGCGCGGTATTTTTGTCCCCCTGACAAGGGGGACTTTAGGGGGTTGTATTTTTTATTTTACGCTTCCTCCGCGAATTTCTTTTTAATTTCTTTTAGAATTTGCTCGGAAACCTTCTTATCCTCTTTCAGGAATTTACGGGTAGAATCATAACCTACGCCAAGTTTAATCTTTTCTTTTCCTTCTCCTTCTGGCGTATAGAAGTATGAATTCCCGCTTTTTTCCACTATTTTGAATTTTTCACCCAAAGCAATAAGCTCTCCTTCTTTGGAAATGCCTTCGTTAAAAATGATATCAAATTCTGTTTGTTTGAATGGAGCGGCGATTTTATTCTTCACAACTTTTACGCGAGTTCTGCCTCCGACGACTTCCTCTCCTTTTTTGATTTGAGCGATTTTTCGGATATCCAGCCGGACGGAAGTATAAAACTTGAGCGCTTTTCCTCCCGGAGTTGTTTCCGGATTGCCGAACATTACTCCGATTTGCATGCGGATTTGGTTTATGAAAATAACCACAGTCTTGGAACGTGCGACGATGGCAGTCAGCTTGCGGAGCGCTTGCGACATTAATCGGGCCTGCTTGCCTACGTGGTACGCTCCCATGTCTCCTTCAATCTCATCTTTGGGCGTGAGTGCAGCCACGGAGTCAACGACGATGACGTCAATTTTTCCCGTTCGCACCAAGCTTTCAACTATTTCCAGCGCCTGCTCGCCGTTGTCCGGTTGGGAAATAAGTAAATCATTTATATTTACTCCGAGCTTCCTCGTATAGTCCGGATCCATCGCGTGCTCGGCATCTATATAAGCGCAAACCCCGCCTTTTTTCTGAGCTTCGGCTACGATGTGGAGCGAGAGAGTCGTTTTTCCGGAAGATTCGGGTCCGAATATTTCAATAATTCTGCCTCGGGGGATTCCACCGATGCCGAGCGCCATATCCAGACCGATAGAGCCGGTCGGAATGACATTAATGTCCACTTTCGGAGCATCGCCAAATTTCATTATTGACCCTTCTCCAAACTTTGTCTGAATAGCTTTTAAAGTATCATCCAAGACCGCCATTCCTACTGTCTTGTCTTCTTTTTTTTCCTTCTTTTTTATCATACATTTATAAGTTACTTAATAATCATTTCGCCTCTCCGGCGAATCCGCCGATGAGGCGGAAATCTTTTTCATCTGTATTCCCAAATTTGTCTTGTGCCTTAAGGCTAATTATATTATATCCGGGCAGAAGCGCAATCGTCTCGTCAAAATTTCCTGCTTGGTCTACTGAAATTTCCCGTCCGTCAAGCGTTAAATCTATGGCGTTTTTCGCGGTGCCGGTAATTTCTAT
>CAZKWN010000010.1:0-10811 GCA_964556605.1 uncultured Candidatus Saccharibacteria bacterium | reverse complement strand
CATGTACTCTTCCTGGTACACAAAAAAAAGTGACCTGGGTAGGGAGAGGAACTGCCGCAACTTTAGCTGGATTTTTTAAAATTACTGCCAAAATGGCAGAAATTCCACAACTTGGAGAGGAAGAGGAGATTTATTAGTCCATGCGCTAGAGAGACCGCCAATGAGTTCTCTAGCGCATGACCACTTCTACTCCACCGTCACGCTTTTTGCCAGATTGCGCGGGCGGTCTACGTCGCGGTGTAGCGCGACGGCGATATGATAAGCAAATAATTGCAAAGGAATCGTATTAAGCAATGGCTCCAATATTTCTATTGTCGGCGGAACGAAAATCACATCGTCCGCTACTTCCTTGGCTTCTTCATCTCCGACAGTTGCCAGCAACACTACTTTTGATTTTCTTGCCCGGACTTCCATAACATTGCTCTTCATTTTTTCATACAAATCATTCTTGGTCATAATTGCCAGCACGGGAAAATCAGGCGACAAAAGAGCGTTGGCTCCATGCTTCATCTCGCCGGCCGGATAAGCCTCGCTGTGGATGTAGCTTGTTTCCTTTAATTTTTGAGATCCTTCCAAGGCAACAGGAAAATTAATTCCCCTTCCTAAATAAAGGAAATTTTTATAATCTTTATACTTCAGAGCTATAGTTTTTATTTTATCCGTTTGTTTTAATATCTCATTCATTTTTTCCGGAATTTCCATTAGTGCTTGAATTATTTTCTGGCCGGCGGGAGCTGTCGTGTGATTCAGGCGCCCGAATTCCAGGGCATATAAAATTAAAACCGCGACCATGTTGGTATATGCTTTCGTAGAAGCGACGGCCAGCTCAGGGCCGGCGTGGATGTATGTTCCCGCCCCTGTTTCCCGGGCGATAGTTGAGCCAATGACGTTTATAATGCCTCTGACTACGGCTCCCTTTCTTTTAGCTTCCCTTAAGGCCATCAATGTGTCTAATGTTTCTCCGGACTGCGATAAGGCAAACACTAAAGTTTTTGAATTTAAAACCGGGTCGCGGTATCTAAATTCAGAAGAGACATCCAGCTCCGTCGGAATAGCCGCAAGATTTTCAAAAGCATACTTGCCTATTATTCCGGCATAAGAAGCTGTGCCGCAGCCAATTATTATAATTCTTTTTATCTCGCGCATTTCTTCTTCCGTCATGTTTAATCCGCCCAAAACAGCTGTGCCTTCTTTTATATTGATACGTCCGCGGATGGCATCTTCAAACACCGTCGGCTGGTCAAAAATTTCCTTCAGCATGAAATTCTCAAACCCGCCTTTTTCCGCCTGCTCCTTATTCCAGTCTATTTCTGTTACTTTTTTGTTTACTATTTCTTCGCTTAGATTGGATATTTTTATTCCTGCTTCGGTAATAGAAGCGACTTCGTTGTCGTCCAAGAACATCACCTGCTTAGTGTAAGGGAGCATCGGGGTCACATCGCTCGCGATATAATATTCTTTATCGCCGATACCAATTGCCAATGGGCTTCCCAGCCGGGCCGCCACCAGCTGGTGCGGATGGTCTTCATGCATAACCAAAAGACCGTAAGTACCGCGCACGAGAGAAAGGGCTTGCTTGACCGCTTTCTCTAAATCTCCCGTATAATTTTCAAAAATTAATTTGGCCAAAACCTCCGTGTCTGTTTCTGATTCAAAATCATCATCTTTAAGTTGTTTCTTTAGCTTATTTTTTAATTCGCGGTAGTTTTCTATTATGCCGTTATGGACAATCATGAGTTTTCCGTGGCCCGCCTTATGAGGATGAGAATTTTTCTCCGTCACTCCGCCATGAGTGGCCCAGCGCGTATGCGCGATACCCATAGTTCCTTTAAAATCTTCCGGATTGATTTTTTTCGTCAGAGCGTCTATTTTGCCGACTTCCCGGATGCGCTTTATTTTATTCTCGCCATTTTCGTTTTCCAGAATTGCTATTCCGGCGCTATCGTAGCCGCGATACTCCAAATCGCGCAATCCATGAAGCAGGATTGGCAGAACTTCTTTTTTCCCAATGTATCCGACTATTCCGCACATAATTTAAAAGTAAATTAATGAAATGAAGAATTAATGAAGAAATTACCTATATAGAATAGCAAAAAATTAAAATTTAAGCTAATATTAATGTTATGAAAAATATCGTGACTGTCGGCGGGGGCACAGGCAGCTATACCGTTTTATCCGGTCTAAAGCATCTGCCGGATGTTTCTTTGACCGCTCTTGTCTCTATGTCGGACGACGGCGGCTCCACGGGCGTACTGCGCGACGAGCTTGGCGTCTTGCCTCCGGGAGATGTGAGGCAGTGCCTGGTCGCCCTAAGCGAACACAGTGATGCTATGCGCAAGCTTATGAATTACAGGTTCAAGGAAGGAACTCTGAAGGGGCACAGTTTTGGAAATATCCTTTTAGCGGCATTAGAAAAAGTGACCGGTGATTTTGTGCAAGGGGTAGAAATTGCCTCGGAAATCATGAAAGTTAACGGAAAGGTTGTGCCGGTCACCCAAAACAAAGCGGAGCTTGTCATAACCCTGCTTGATGGAAAAGTTTTAGACGGGGAAAATAAAATTCAGGACGCGAATACACAAGACGTCGGCATAAAAGATATTTCGTATAAAAATCACGTGGAATTAAATAAAAACGCGGAAGAAGCGATACTGAAAGCGGATTTTATTATTCTCGGCCCCGGAAATTACTACTGCTCGGTTATTCCTAATCTTATCGTAAACGGTTTCAGAGAAACTATTTTGGAAAGCAAAGCGAAAATAATATTGCCGATAAATCTTACTAATAAACTGGGCCATACCACTAATTGGAAAGTCAGCACTTATGTAAATGACGTGGAAAAATACCTCGGGAAATTGGTTGATTATATTTTGGTAAACAACGAAGAGCCGTCTCCGGAGCAGATTGAACGTTATAAATTTGAGGAAGGCGCAGGCGTGCTCGTTGAAGATGATTTTAAGGATAACCGGGTTATCAGGACTCCCCTTCTGTCCAATAAAGTTTTTAATAAAACAGGAGAAGATGTAATTCCGAGCACCCGGGGCTTTATCCGCCATGATTCGGACAAATTAGCGGACTGCATAGAGAAGATAATGGAAAACTAGCCATGAAATTTATTTTTGATTTTGACGATGTGTTGTTTCATAACACGGCGCAATTTAAAGAGCACATGTATTCGTGCCTGGAGAAAGCGGGTGTTTCGCACGGCATGCCGGCGGAATATTACAAAGAAATGCGCGGAAACCAGTTCCAACCGAAAAAATTTATATCCGGGCTTTTAACCCGCTGTAAACTAAACAAAAATGCTGGTGATATTTATGAGGAAATACTTTCCCAAGTTAAAAATTTTTTAAATACTGAAGTGTTAGAGATAATAAAAAAATTGGGGAAAGATAATTGCTATCTAGTAACTCAGGGCAATAAAGAATTCCACGAAGACAAATTAAAAGCAAGCGGAGTGGTGCCGTTATTCCACGAAGTCACTATCGTCCCAGAATTCAAAAAATCTGTCATAGAAAATATTTGTAAAAATCACAAAGATGAAACCGTGATTTTTATTGACGACAGGCAGAAATTTTTTGACGAATTGGATTATAAAAAATACCCGAATTTAAAAACAATTTTATTTGACGAACAAGGCTTGGAGAAGCTAAAAGCCGAAATTTCAAAAAATACTAATTAACACTTACTCTTGCGTTTTTGTAAAATTCTGGCATAATTATAGTCGGAGGGAACATGCCAAAGTCAAAGGTAGTCGAGTTTCCGGACTTTTACGAACAGATTGCCTCTGGAATAAGTCCGCAGAACGTTCAGCTGGTCAGTCTAAGGAATTTAACCACCAGCGAACTGGTTGAAAGGAAGTTTGAGGCGGCAAGAGAGAGCGGAGCCAATGTTATCTGCCACTTCTAACCATAAAAGTGGCTATCATCACGCCAGGCGGGGAAGTTTCTCGTCTGGCAATGATTTTTTATACTACCAATACCGCTCCACACACTGATGCTCTTCGGGACCATTGCCGATGTAGATAATCGGAACGCCGAAAGTTTTTTCTAGGAATTTTATATAAGTTATCGCTTCTTTAGGAAGTTTATTACCGTAGTCAGACAACTTCCCTTTCCAAACAGGAAAAGATTTATAAACGCATTTTATTTTTGTGCGGGCTAAGTCAAACGGAACTCGTTCTGTTTTTTTGTTGTTGATTATATAATGTGTGCAAACTTGTATTTTTTTAAACATATCCAGCACATCTAATTTTGTCATAACTAGCCCTGTCGCATTGTTTATATTTATCGCATGCTTCATGAGCGGAATATCCAGCCAGCCCGTACGGCGCAAACGGCCTGTCACGGCGCCATATTCAAATCCCGCCCTGCGCAAAGCAATTCCCTGCTCAAATTCATCCTTACTATTCGGGTCGGGAACCGGAAAAATTTCTTTTTCGTAGGAAGTTTTATTGTCACGGCACCAGACGGCAGATTTTTCTCCGCCCAGCTCCGTCGGAAAAGGACCTTCACCGACTTTAGTGACATATGCTTTGAAAACGCCTATCGCCCCGCCGATAAAGGAAGGCGGTATGCCTAATCCGACTCCCACTCCGCTCGCGATAGTGTGAGACGACGTGACAAAAGGATAATTCCCAAACCTGACATCAAGCAGTGTGCCCTGCGCGCCTTCAGCGATAATTTTATTTTTCCTATTTAAAGTTTTTAAAACAATTTCTTCCGAGTTTATTATGGAAAGCGATTTTAAAAATTTTACCCCCAGAAAAAAATTTTTCTCCTTCTCTTTAAAATCCTTATCGTTGAACTTGTATTTATAAAGATTTTGCAGAATTTTTTTGTGCTGTTCTTTTAGCGCAACGTAGCGTTTTTGGAAATCATTTTGAAATATGTCTCCGACTCGCAATGCGCATCTTCCGACCATGTCGGCATATGCGGGCCCGATACCCCGGCCGGTTGAACCGATTTTTTTGTTTCCTTTCGTTGTTTCGGAAATGGAATCAAGAATTAAATGCGTCGGTATTACAAGAGCGGCATGCGGCGAAACAGATAACCTTCCCAGAAACGGAACATTTTTCGGTATAGTTGTGGTTTCGTTTTTTAACGCAAAAGGGTCAATTACCATTCCCGCGCCCAAATGAACCTGAGCTTTACCGAACACCCCGGATGGAATCAATTTAAAAATAAAACATTTACCATCGTGCCAGATCGTGTGTCCGGCATTATTCCCGCCTTGGAATCTGACAATCAAGTCTCCGCTCACTAAGCTTGAGGCTATGCGAGCAACGCCTTTGCCTTTTCCTTCATCTCCCCACTGCATTCCAATAATCGGAACAATTTTATTTTCTTTATTCATATTTAATCAATTTACTGTTTCTTATAATTTGGAGACGGACTAACCATAAAAATATCATGCACATGGCTTTCGTGTAGTCCGGCGGAAGTAATGGTGTAGAAAGAAGAGTCGCGCAACTTCGGAATGTTTTCTGCTCCCAGATAGCCCATTCCGGCGCGCAACCCGCCGAGATATTGATGAACAACCTCTTGAAGCGCTCCTTTATAAGATACATGGCCCGAAACTCCTTCCGGAACCAGTTTCGTTGAATCATACTGGTCTTCCTGAAAATATCTGTCTTTTGAGCCTCTTTGCATGGCGCCAAGAGAGCCCATTCCGCGATATTTTTTAAATTTTTGGTCATTAATCACAATCGTGTCTCCCGGGGCTTCATCAGTACCGGCAAACATACTGCCTCCCATGATCACATCAGCACCAAACACCAGCGCTTTGACTATATCTCCGCTATGCTTGATTCCCCCATCGGCAATAACGGGAATATTAAGTTCCTTGCATACTTGATAAACGGACAGCACGGCGGAAAGCTGAGGCACTCCGACTCCGGAAACAATGCGAGTAGTGCATATTGAACCGGGGCCGATGCCGACCTTGATTGCGCTTGCGCCAGCTTTAATGAGGTCAGCTGCCGCTTCTCCGGTTGCGATATTCCCCGCGATGATATCAAGCTTCGGGTATGCTTTTCGTATTCTTTTAACGGCCTCCAGGACTCCTTTTGAATGTCCGTGGGCGGTATCCACACACACAACATCAACATTACTTTTAACCAAAGCTTCTACTTGGGTCAAAACATCTGCTCCTGCGCCGACAGCCGCTCCCACACAAAGCCTACCCAGTTTGTCTTTGGTAGCCTCGGGGTGCTCCTGGCTTTTCGCGATATCGCGGTAAGTAATCATGCCGACTAATTTATTATTTTTATCAACCAGTGGAAGCTTTTCTATGGCGTGTTTATTAAAAAGAAAATTAGCCTCTTCTATGCTCGTGCCGGGGCCTCCGGTAATCAATTCGGTCGTCATTATTTTTTCTATAGGGGTAGAATCGTCTTTTTGGAAACGAAGGTCGCGGTTTGTGACGATGCCCACCAAAAAACCATCCTTATCCAGAACCGGAAAACCGCCGAAATGATATTGCTTTCTTATTTGGAGCACATCACCTACCGTCGCCGTTATTGGAAGCGTAATCGGGTCGGTAATGCGCCCGGATTCATATCTTTTAACCTTTTCCACTTCGCGCGCCTGATCGGCGATTGAGAGATTCTTATGGATAATTCCGAGGCCTCCAAGCTCCGCCATAGCTATCGCCATTTTGGATTCAGTGACTGTGTCCATCGCCGCCGACATAAAAGGGATATGAAGGTTTATATTTTTAGTCAGCCTTGTTTTTGTAATTACATTTTTCGGCAAAACTTCGCTGTAATTCGGCACGAGCAACACATCGTCAAAGGTCAAACCTTGGCCTAAATTTTTAGGGCTAGAATCTTTTTTCATATTAAACCTACTATACACGCAAAAATATTTTGCGTCAATTCATCCCATGTAAAAAGAAAAAAGGCGGGACTTTTTCAAGTACCCGCCCTTTTCCAAAAACCAAAAGCTTTTAACTGTGGACTTTCGATTTCAACATATTCATCATATCGGATTCAGACATACCTTTCATTTTATCGGGGTGGTCTGATTTAACATGGCTCATCATTTTTCCTACCACCTCCGCTGCGCTATCTCCAGTAGCTTCAAAATCGCAGGTAGAAGACGGGTCTATATCCTTACAAGTAAGTTTCATCATAAAATATTTTTTTATTATAATCTATAATTTCGACCCTATTAATATAACAGAAGCTAATGAAATTTCCGTGAGGGCTTATGTCTTTATTGCGGAGTGGTGGATGGAGGCGCTGTTGTCGCGGAGGCTGCCTTTTTAAGAGCTTGCGTGACAGTCATGAAATCTTTTCGAGCGGCAGCTAGGTCGCTTGCAGCTGTTTTAATTTTTGTTCTCGCGTCCTTCAACATTGCCGTATTCCCCGCCTGTGTTGTCGTATTTCCTTGGTCAGGTATTAAGGGTGCTGTTTCGCTTACTGCGGTGTTAGCCTGCGTGGTTGCGTCAGAGAGCTTGGCGGCGATGTCAGACATGGCCGTTTGGATAGAAGTTGTATTTTGCGCCGGTGTCAGTTGAGAAATTCGCGCGTTTAGTTTTGTGACAACCCCATTCATCAAATCGACGATAGTGAGAATTCTGTCGGAAGCGGCCGCGATGGACGCCTGAGGCAAGACGAGAAGATAAATTCTATAAGATTTTGTTATGGACAGCATATCCGTTTTTAGAGTGGCCGCATCCGTATCCGCATCAATTTTTGCCATCAAAGCCGTTAACTGGCCGATTTCATTTTGCAAAGAAGAGCTGAGAGTGCTTTTTTCCGTGTCTGAAAGTTTTTGCGCGGAATTGACGCGAGTGATAAGCGTGTTCAAACTGTCTATCCTTTGGGTAATAGCAGTATCGGACTTTTTTATCATGTTTGAAATGCTGGCACTGGGAGTTGCCGCCGTTGTTTTCGCGAAGGCCGCGGGCGCAACCAAAACAACAGCCAATGCAAACACTAAAATCAGAGCAATTTTACTAAATTTTTTATTTTTAATTTTCATAATAATTTTGTTATAATTTTTTATTGGGCAATCAAACTTTGATTTACGTTATTTGAGTCTGTGTTAAGGCTTTTAAGCTGGCCATCGATATTTAACAAGTCGCTATTAATCGCTACGTCGGACGTGTCTTCGGGATTACCGTAAGAAACATTGCCGGCAGTCGGCAAGCTGGTTTGGCTGGGGGGAGTTGTGGAAGTATTCTGCTCCGCCGGAGCTGTCGCCTGCTGCCCCGAAGAAGATGATATGTACCACCAAATGCCTCCAATAATGACGATAACTATGATTATTATAATGATGTTTTTTGAACTATTTGACATATATTTTTTAAATAAATTATGCTAAGTCTATTAAATTACTTATATTTTCGACCTTTTTAAAAAACTAAAAATTTTAGGTGTAAATTAAAGGATATAATCTTATTATGAATTTATCATGAACATAGTTCATTTTTTAGCAGGAGAAGCATTATAAAAAAGTTTATTATTTAGTGTCGCTTGTGAGTGCCGGCTCCGTATCGGCGGGTAGTATTGTGAATCTTATACTGCCAATAGTTTGCCCTAAATCTGTTTTGACATTTACCCGCCATTTTCCTGGGGTTAAATCTGAACGTTCGGAATAAGTCCGGAAACCTCCGTCCCGTCCGCCGATTACCGGTAAATTTATAGTAAAATCCGTTACCCATTTACTTTGAGCCTCATTATAATACTGCCACTGATGGACAATAGTAATATTCAGGCTTTTTGGAGAAAAAATAGCGCTATACGCGTAGATCGGAGACCCGGCAGCTTCCCTGAAGTCCGGATATAAATTAAAATATCCCTTCCAGCCGTAATTTTCATAAGTGACATCATAATTACCATCCGCGTTTTTCTTTATTGAATGATACATGCCGGCATCTTTCAAGGAAAGAGGGATCGGCGGAATAAGATTGGTGAAATATAAAAAATTAACCAGTGCAAAAATACTCAAGATTAAAAACAGAATTATTTTCATGCTTTCTTTTAGTCTTTTCCTGATAAAAAGAAACATGATTGAAACATAGGTTGTGATAAAAATAAGGCTGCAAAGTCCGGAAAGCAGGAAAATCCGCGCTCCAATTTGGTGCATCAGCACCGGTACCAGAAAAATCGCAAACGAGTAAACCGAAAGAAAAAACAAGCTGATTTGAAAACTGAAACGGATATAGTGGCGCTTGAGCGATTCATTGGCGACGAAAGCTAAAACAAGCAGGAGGATGAACGGCCAAGTGACGAAAATATCGGCACTGCGGAAATAGAACACCAAGAAAGTCGAGAGCAGGCCTCCGAAGAAAAACTGCAGGATATTCACAAACCAGAAATGAACTTTACCCGGATCTTTCTCATCACCAACTTCGCTTTCTTTCAGGTGAATCAGGGCGATAAAAGTTCCGACAATAATAAGATGACCTACAACCCAGAAATTTTCCCAAAACATATCCACCCGTTTGAGCGTAAGCGCGTCAAAAACGAACCCTGCAACAAGAGACAGGGATGAAATCGGCCGTTCAAAACGGCCATACCAGTTGCGAGTTTTTTCCATGAAAGACATCATCTAACTATATCACTTTTGTGGTATAATATAAAAATATGCAAACAAAACAAGGGTCCACTAAAACAAATATTCTGATAGTGATTATTTTTTGCCTGCTCGCGGTTGCGGGTGTTGAATATTTTTTTATAAAACAAAAAACGTCAATCATAACTGCGCCGGCGCAAAGTAATACTTATGGAATGAGCCAGTATGTCGATTCCCATGGTTTTTCCTTTTGGTATCCGAGCTCGCTTCAAATAACTCCGGCAATCACGGAGGACAGTATTAGTTTTCCGGGAGGAGTCTCTGTTGAAACTTTACAAATTGGCCAGGCCGGAGACACTTCTCTTTTTGTGGTGGATTCTCCTCAAAGCACTATTACCGACGAACCGATGGGCCACGCTAGCCCGATACCGCAAACTGAATATTCTTACAACATTACTTCGGGGCAATGGATGGTGACCTATCCGGAAGGCACCGACAATCAGGGAAGCTCCGCCACAACAACCGCGGATATTTCTAAAATAACCATATCCGGATTGTTTATGCTTCCAAGCGGAAGGCGTTTTGACACAACAATCATTCCTTTGAATACAACACGATTTGTTGTAATTACCGATGGAGGAGGAAGCTCGTTCACGGGAGAGCTCGCAAAGACAATTACACTAACAGGTGCAACAATTGACCCTGCCATACAGTCTGCCGCCCTAGAGGCAGAGGCAAATGCTTATTCTTCCGGCAACGGTACGGCGCCCGGCAACCAAACCTCTTCTATTCAGCCCGCGATCACCTCTTTGTCGCCTACCTCAGGCAAGGTTGGCACGAGTGTGACGATTACCGGAAGCGGTTTTACCGGGGCGGGAAATAAAATTGAGTTTGGAAATTTAGGCATTGAAAATAATCCGAATTATGTTTTCAGTTCTCCCGACGGAGCGACTATCACATTCACGGTTCCCTATAGTAATTATCTTGCCTGCTGGGCAAACGGATGCGAAGCTCCGGCATATTTAACTTCACCCGGGCAGTACAAAGTTTCCGTAATCAACGACAACGGCGCCAGCAACCAAGTATTATTCACAGTCACAACGCAGTAAAATTTATTTTTTAGATAGAAAATCTTTTAACTTATCTAGTTGCTGAGTAAAACCGTATTGCATACCTTCCACAGCCATTCCTGCCTTCGGGCCGGTTTTATGTATGACTGCCTTAATTTTTATTTTAGTCTTGCTTTGCCCGTCCGTAGCTTTATGCGAAGGAGGGTTCTTCTCTTCTGTA
>CAZKWN010000009.1:5233-11232 GCA_964556605.1 uncultured Candidatus Saccharibacteria bacterium | reverse complement strand
CTTACTTTTTATACAGCTTTTTAATTTTTAAATAAAAATGCAACCCCCTATTTCCCCCTTGTCAGGGGGATTTTTTGTTCCTCCTCTGACAAGGGGAGGTCAGGAGGGGTTTATCTTTCACAGAGAATTCATATTTATATGATATTTTTTTTAGCGTTAGTAGGCAAGTTCCGTCTAGGAGCCACCGCCTACGGCCATGAGGATCCGACAGGGATATCTTCCGCAGGGATATCTCAGTCAGCAAAGGATTCTCATGGTTTCCCAAGTTCTTTTTTTGCTTTATACCTCCTGCGATTGGTAAGTGCCTGCTTGGCTCGTCTCTGGAAATGAGGCGGGCTTTTTTATTTGCTTTATTTTTTGAATACATTATGCTCCTTAGTGGACAGCTCTTTGGGGAAAGAGATTTGTCTTGGCAAGCATTCGAAAGAATTCTTGCCAGAGGAGGACGCGCTTAGCCTCCCAAACAAAAATAAGACTTCGGGGGTCCTGCTATGCGAGCGACGACCCCTTTTTATTTTCAATTGACATTTTACGCTTATTTGCTAATATGAAACCAAGCTCGTTAGGAGCTTTTTGTTTGCATGTTTTTTTATGACAAGATCAATTAAAAAAGGATTAAATGTTGACGAAGGACTTCTGCTCAAGATTGCCGGCAAAAACCCGCTTCAGACGCCGATGATAAAAACATGGAAGAGAGCTTGCGTCATATCTCCCGAGATGCTCGGGTTTACTTTTGGCGTTCACAACGGCAAAACCCATGTGGAAGTGCTGGTCACTGAAGACATGGTAGGGCACCGGCTGGGGGAATTTTCTCCGACCAAGAAATTTATAAAGCACGGAGGAAAGATGCAGAAAGAGCTTGAAATGAAAAAGAAGGAAGCCGAAATAGCTCAAGCCAAGGGTGCGACAGCCGCTGCGGCCGATGCAAAAGGCGTGGAAAAAAAGTAGGACATGAATCCCGTTAGAAGCCGCGATCGCAATTTAAATAAAAAACAAAAATATGAAATCAGATATAACAAAAATTAATAGCATAAAATATCAGGCACGCGAGTTGATCGCGATCTGTTTCTAAACGGGATGAAAGCATTTTTAAAAAATTACAGACAATCTCCGAGGAAAGTTCGCCTGGTGGCCGGGCTGGTAAAAGGGAAGAGCGTGGCCGAAGCGATTGCAGAGCTTGATTTTTTGGCGAAGCGCGCCGGACTTCCGATTAAGAAACTTCTTCTTTCCGCTGTTGCCAACGCCAAACAAATGGGCAAGGAAAGTGATAATTTATTTATAAAAGAGCTGCGGGTGGATAAAGGGATTGTGATGAAAAGAATGATGCCGGCGGCCATGGGCACAGGACACAGGATAAACAAACGCACGAGCCACATTACGCTTGTTCTAGGAGAACAAGCAGTTAAAAGTAAAAAGTCGAAAGTTATCAAGAAAAAAACAAAAGGAACTTTATAAACTTTATAACTTTACACTTTATAACTAAAATATATGTCAAAAATAGTTCACCCATATGCGCATAGACTGATAATCCTCCGAGACTGGAAGTCCCGCTGGTTTGCCGACCCGAAAAAATATGTCGCTTATTTGAAGGGTGATGTCTTGGTCCGCCAATATTTGGAAAAGAAATTGCGCGGTATGTATATTTCCACAATTGAAATTGAGAGAAGCCGGAAAGCCACCCGTTTCATTATTAAAACTTCCCGACCCGGCTTGATTATCGGCAGAAACGGCGAAGGAGCGACAAAACTGAAAGAAGATATTTTAAAAAAGATGGATAAATTGGGTTTGCCAAGGCCGGAAGATTTCAAGCTTGAAATCGTGGAAATTGGGAATCCGGAAGCCGATGCCGCCATCGTCGCCTATATGATTGCCGAGGGACTGGAGAAGAGAATGCCTTATCGCCGGGTCATCAAGCAAATCATTGAAAAAGTCATGCAGGCGCACGGGGTGGAGGGGGCGAGAATAGTTCTCTCCGGCCGCTTGGGGGGCGCGGAAATTGCCCGAACGGAAGAGTTGAAGCGAGGTTCTGTTCCGCTTCAGAGTTTCCGTGCGGACATTGATTTCAAGCGCGAGCGAGCGACGCTTTCTTACGGAGTCGTCGGTATCAAGGTTTGGATTTACCGCGGTAAGATTTTTGCCGACAAGTCCCGACGTCCGGAGGAGTCAGGGTCCCGACCGCAAGCGTCGGGAAAGAATAAGACGGATTAATAGTTCGGTAAATTCACTATAAACATATGGCATTAGTACCAAAAAAAGTAAAATTTAGAAAATGGCAGACAGGGCGTAATAACCCCAAGTCCAGAAACCCGGACACCCGCGGGACCAAGCTGTCCTTCGGTTCTTACGGTTTGAAATCCGAAAGTCAGGCGCGCGTGAAGTCAAATCAAATCGAGTCTGCCCGAAAAGTTATTTCCCGCACTCTGACCAAGACCGGCAAATATTGGATTCGCATTTTTCCGGACCGCCCTTACACCGCCAAAGCGGCGGAAGTGGGCATGGGAAAAGGAAAAGGCGACCCGCAGGGATATTGTTTCGATGTTTTACCGGGACGAATTATTTTTGAAGTGGATGGCGCGGAAGAAAAAGTAGCCCGTGAAGCCTTACGAAAGGCCGGCACGAAGCTTCCTCTTAAAACCAGAATTGTTTCCAGGGTTCACAAGCAATAATATAAATATATGGCAAAGAAAAATGAAAAAGGCAGCTATAAAGGAATGAAAGGGGATGAACTCAAGAAAGAACTGGTTCTTTTGAGGGAAAATTTGCGAGTTATACATTTCAAGGCAGAAGGTTCAAAATCAAAAAATGTCAAAGAATCCGCGGCTCTTAAAAAACAAATAGCGAGAATTTTGACAGAAATAAATACACATAAAGTTATAAAGTAAAAAGTTCATAAAGTTATAAAGAAAATGAAAACAAAAACAAAACAAGAAAATACAGAAAATCAAGGTAAGTCCATAAAAGGAGTGGTTGTTTCGGACAAGATGAACAAGACCGTTGTTGTGTCTGTTTCCAGATTTGTAAAACATCCGCTTTACGGGAAATTTTACAAAGTCAGCAAGAAATACAAGGCGCATGACGAAGAAAATAAATACAAGATAGGAGATAAGGTGGAGATAGTCGAAACGAGGCCGATTTCGAAAGACAAACGCTTTCGAGTTATAAAGTAGAAAGTTATCAAGTTATCAAGAAAAACAAATTAAAAAATTATACTTTATGAACTTTATAACTTTAAAAACTTTTAACTAACTTGTATGATTCAAAATGAAACTTTAGTAAAAATAACAGACAATGCCGGAGGCACCGTAGGAAAGGTGTTCAAGATTTTGGGTTCTTCAAAAAAGAGATATGCAACACTCGGCGAAATAGTTATCATTTCCGTGAAAGTGGCAAGCCCCAGGAAGGCGGTGAAGAAAAAAGATGTGCATCAGGCCGTCGTGGTGCGAACCCGTGGAGCCTACAGGCGAAAAGACGGTTCGTATATTCGTTTTGACGACAACGCGGTGGTTATTTTAGAAAAAGGGAAAAAAGATCCAAAGGCTGGTCGCGTTTTCGGACCGATTCCGAGAGAGTTGGCGGAGAAGGGATTTCAGAAAATAATTTCCTTGGCGCAGGAGGTGATTTAACAAAGTAAGTTCCGACGTCCAACGTCGGCAAAATGCCGACGTTGGACGTCGGAAACAAAATTATGAAAATCAAAAAAGGAGATAACGTAAAAATAATCACAGGCAAAGACAAAGGCAAGTCCGGAAAGATTGTCCGTGTTTTGGTCAAGGAAAATAAGGTGATAGTGGAAGGCTTGAACATGATGAAAAAACATCAGCGCCCGAGGAAATCCAACGAGAAAGGCAGTATGATAAATATCGCCATGCCGATTCACGCTTCCAATGTCAGTAAAACTGACTAGTGGAAAGTAATCAAGTTCATAAAGTCCGTAAAGTTAATGCATTTCGAATCAACTTTATAAACTTTATAACATTATAAACTTTAAGAACTGTACAATGAAACATTTAACCGTAAAAGAAAAAGAAACAGAGGCGTTTGAAAAAATGAAAAGTAATTTTCATTACAAGAACGCCATGGCTGCGCCTCGACTGAAGAAAGTCGTCGTTAACAGCGGTACCGGCACGCCGATGAAGAAAGACAAAAATAAAAATGAGGCGATTGCCGACCGTCTGGCAAAAATCACCGGGCAGAAAGGAGCCTTAAGGGGAGCCAAGCAATCAATCTCGTCTTTCAAGGTTCGCCAGGGCGACCCGATCGGAGTTGTGGTGATCATTCGCGGAAAAAGAATGTATGCTTTCATTGAAAAACTAATCAATGTCGCTCTTCCCCGCACGAAGGACTTCCGAGGCATCAACCGCACCGCGGTGGATAATATCGGAAACCTTACTATGGGCATAAAAGAGCACACCATTTTCCCGGAAACAGCCGATGAAGATATCCGTGATGTTTTCGGATTGTCCATCACTCTTGTTTCCAGCGCTAAAAATAAAAAAGAAGGCACATCATTTTTTGAAATCCTGGGGGTCCCGTTTAAAAAGGAAGAGGAAACTGCAAAAAAGAAATAAAATTCAACCCCTCCCTAACCCTCCCCTTGTCAGGGGAGGGTTTCTTTATTTAATTTCCCCCTGACAAGGGGGATTTTAGGGGGTTGTATTTATTTGACTATCTGTATTAAATTTGCTAGTATCAAGAAGTCCTAGAGGTGGGTTTGATCTGTGTTTCTCCTTAAGGTTTTTGACAAAGCTTTAAGAAAATACACAAGATATCACCCATAAATGGACAATATTTATTTATGGCAAAAACATCAGTCAAAGCAAGAGCTTTAAAGAAACCGAAATTTTCCACTCGAGCTAAAAATCGATGTTTTCGTTGCGGGCGAGGCAACGCTTTCATGCGTGATTTTGGTATTTGCCGTATTTGTTTCAGGGAATTAGCAAACGAAGGAATGCTTCCGGGTGTTCGTAAATCATCATGGTAGACTTTATGAACTTTATAACCTTACGAACTTTTAACTAAAAAAATGGATTCAATTTCAAACATGATAATAATAATGAAGAACGGGAGCCTGGCCGGCAAAGAGTCTGTATCTTTTCCGTATTCTAAAATGAAAAATGCCATCGGCGAATGCTTAAAGAAAGAAGGATATATTTCCGAGATTTCCAAAAAAGTAAAAAAAGGTGTTCCTGTTTTGGAAGTGGGGCTGGTCTATGCCGATAAAAAACCAAAAATTACCGAAGTAGAAAGAATTTCCAAACAGTCCCGACGCGTTTATTTCGGAATGAAGGATATTCATTCCGTTCGAAACGGATCCGGATTGCTCGTGCTTTCAACTCCCAAGGGAATTTTATCAGGAAAAGAAGCAAGGAAAGCGCAAGTTGGCGGCGAAGCATTATTTAGATTATGGTAAAGATAAAAGACGTCGGACAACAAAATTCCCCGTTGTCCGACGTCTGAAACAAAAATTATATGTCAAGAATAGGAAAACAAGAAATCTTAATACCGGCAGGAGTAAAAGTCACACAAAGTGGCAATTCCTTGACGGTGGCGGGTCCAAAGGGGACACTTTCCAGAATTTTTAGAGACGATATCACTATTACCGTTGCCGACAAAAATATTACTTTAAATATAAAAAGAAACGACAAATTTTCCAAATCTCTTTGGGGGACCTACGCTTCGCACATTAAAAATATGATTTCCGGAGTACAAGCACCGTACAGTAAAAAGCTAATTCTGGAGGGCGTCGGATTTAAGTCCGAAGTGAAAGGTAAGGAATTTAATTTTGCCTTAGGATTTTCCCATCCGGTCATTGTGAAAATACCGGAAGGCATCACCGCGACGGCCGATAAAAATAACATCACCATTACCGGAATCGATAAGGAATTAGTCGGAAGTTTTACCGCCGCCATTCGCGCGCTGAAAAAGCCGGAGCCTTATAAGGGCAAAGGAATGCGCTATGAAGGTGAAGTTATCAGGCGTAAGCAGGGCAAGAAGACAGT
>CAZKWN010000009.1:2085-5133 GCA_964556605.1 uncultured Candidatus Saccharibacteria bacterium | reverse complement strand
AAGGAATGCGCTATGAAGGTGAAGTTATCAGGCGTAAGCAGGGCAAGAAGACAGTATAAATAATATGCAAAACAAAACCGACAAAAGAATAAGGCTGAAGAAAAAGATAAGAGCGAAGATTCTGGGAACAGCAGAACGTCCGAGGCTCACGGTTTTTCGTTCAAACAAATTTATTTACGCGCAAGTTATCAATGACCTTGCGGGCAAGACATTGGCGGAAGCAAGCGACCTGCCTCGCCGAGTCAAGGCGGGCCTTAAAAACATAACTGGCACGAAGACCGAGCGAGCAAAAGAGGTGGGCCGCGCGATTGCCGTTGTCGCCATGAAAGCAAAAATAAAAAAAGTTGTTTTTGACCGCAACGGATTTAAATATACCGGAAGAATAAAATTAGTAGCGGATGAAGCGCGAGCCGGAGGTTTGGAGTTTTAAAGTAGAAAGTTATAAAGTTCATAAAGTAAAAACAAAATGGAAAAAGGAAAAGAAAACACAAGTGGAAAAAGAAATAGCGGCCGCAGAGGGTCTTCTTTCGGGCGGGCCAAGCCGGAGTTTGACCAAAAGATTTTAAACATTCGCCGGGTCACCAGAGTGGTTGCCGGCGGGCGCAGATTTTCTTTTAGCGTCGCTTTGGTAGCGGGAGATAAAAAGGGTTCTGTCGGTTTGGGTTTGGGCAAAGCCGGAGATACGGCTCTCGCGATCAACAAAGCTTTGCGAAACGCGAAGAAAAACATGATCAGATTGAATTTAACAAAAGACATGTCTATTCCCCATGAACTCTCTGCCAAATTCTCAAGTTCTTATGTCATCTTAATGCCCAATAAAGGCCGCGGGCTCGTGGCTGGCTCGGTAATCCGCGACATCGTGAAACTCTCCGGAATGAAAGACATTACCGGTAAGATTTTATCCAACAGCAAGAATAAATTAAACAATGCCAAGGCGGTCATGTCGGCTTTGAGCCAAGTGTCGTCAAAATATACCAAAATAATCCCTGAAACGATTGTTGTTGCCAATAAAGAAGTAGTTTTGCCAGAAACAGAAGATGGCAAAACAAGTTAAAAGTAATCAAGTTCATAAAGTTATAAAGAAAATACTTTACAAACTTTATAACATTAAAAACTTTAAGAACTAAACAATGCAAATACATAATTTAAAAAGAACTCATAAGAACAAAAAAGACAGACTCGTGGGCCGCGGAGGCAAACATGCGAAAACTTCCGGCCGAGGAGGCAAGGGGCAGACGGCTCGCGCCGGCAACAAACGCCGACCGGAGCTTCGTGATATCATTAAGAAATTGCCGAAGAACCGCGGCTATCAGTTCAAGTCCAAAAAGAAGCCGTTTATTTTGAAAAAAGAAAAATTGGCTTCGGTGGGAGAAAAGTATTCCGAGATTAGGAAACGCCTTGGGGTAAAAGGGAAACACATAATCATTAAGTAAAAAGTTATAAAGTTCATAAAGTGCAATGCAAAATTTCTGGAATAAAATAAAGCTCATCTGGACAGACAAAATCTTGCGAAAAAGAGTTTTGTTCGTGCTCTGCGCATTGATAGTTTTCAGACTGCTCGCCGCTATTCCTATACCGGGTGTTGATACGGCGGAGTTGAATCGGTTTCTTTCCAACAACCAATTTTTCGGCATCTTAAATATATTCTCCGGCGGCGGGCTGACGAATCTTTCCATTATCATGCTCGGCGTCGGTCCGTACATTACCGGGTCAATCATCATGCAGTTGCTCACCATTATGGTGCCTTCTTTGAAGAGAATTTATCACGAGGAAGGAGAGGCGGGCAGAAAGAAATTCGCCCAATATGGCAGGCTTCTGACGGTACCTTTGGCTGCCGTGCAGGGCTTCAGTCTTTTGTATATTCTTGAAAAGCAGAATATTTTAGTCAATTTGACGACCTTCGACCGTATTACAAACATATTCATTGTTATCGCAGGCTCAATCTTGCTCATGTGGATTGGCGAGCTTGTTTCAGAATTCGGCATCGGCAACGGAGTGTCGCTCATAATTTTTGCCGGTATTGTTTCCCGGCTCCCGGCTTGGATTAGCCAGCACATTTTCACTTTTGATGTTTCCCAGGTTCCTTTCTATCTCGTGTTTATCGTAATCGGCATGCTCATTTTAGCCGGCATTGTTCTTGTCACCGAAGCGGAACGGCCTATTCCCGTCACTTACGCGAAGCGCGTCCGCGGGGCGAAAATGTACGGCGGGGGCTCAACTTATCTGCCTTTGCGAGTCAACCAAGCCGGAGTTATTCCGATAATTTTCGCGCTTTCCATTTTGCTTTTCCCTCAGATGATCGGCGCTTTCTTGTCCAGATATTCCGGCGCGGTTATTTCAAGAATTTCCCATGCGTTAATTTCTTTTACAAACACGAGCGTGCTTTACGCGGTTCTATATTTTATTTTCGTATTTCTTTTTACTTACTTTTACACGGCGGTTACTTTTGATCCGGAAGCGCTTTCGGAAAATTTACAAAAGAACGGCGCATTCATTCCGGGCATTCGTCCGGGACCGTCAACTTCCGCTTATATTTCAAATGTATTAAACCGCATCACTCTTTTAGGGGCTGTATTTCTCGGTGTCGTCGCGATTCTTCCCTTGATTATGCAATTTGTAACCGGCAACAACAATTTTGCCTTAGGGGGCACTTCCGTCCTTATCGTCGTCTCCGTCGTCCTAGACTTGATGAAGAAAGTCGACGCGCAAGTCTCCATGCGGGAGTACTAGTTTTTCTCTTTCCACTTTTTATAATCCGCTATAATGATATCGACAACCTGCTCTAGGTTGTTTTTGTTTGTGTCTATTACCAAATCAAATTGGCTCATGTCGGTGTTGTTTATCTTATATAAATCCCAATATCTTTTTTGCTCGCTTTCAAAACGCTCGGTCATTTTTTTTAAAACTTCTTCGCCCGTTCCTGCTTGCTCGCTTTGTTTTCGGAGCTCATCATTTTTTAGACTGTTTAATATTCTTTCTTTGGCTATTTCAGCTGGTAATTCAAGATAAACCTTAAACGATTCCGGTATCCAATGATAGGCTGTGCGT
>CAZKWN010000009.1:0-1985 GCA_964556605.1 uncultured Candidatus Saccharibacteria bacterium | reverse complement strand
TGGTAATTCAAGATAAACCTTAAACGATTCCGGTATCCAATGATAGGCTGTGCGTGAATCAATGACAACTTTCTCTGCGTTTCGCATGTCTCGTAATTTCTGGTCAGTCATTTCGTCTATTTTTGGATCAGTCTCGGCGCGGATATTGGTTTCAGTCACCGACAAACCTAGTTCTAGGCCCACTTGGCGGAAAAAATCTCCGGAAGAAAAGTGCTTAAATCCCAAAATTTTTGCGACTTCTTTTGCTGTGCTTGATTTTCCGCTTCCCAAACCCCCGCAGATAGTAATGATTTCCTTTTTCATAATTTGTGCTATTATAGCACATATGCAACCGCAAACTTTTGTTTTTTTTGGAATAGTGGGCTCCGGAAAGGGAACTCAGGTAAAGCTTCTGATGGATTTTTTAAAGACTAAAGATTCTAGCGATATAGTATATGCTTATCCGGGCAATGAATATAGAAAACTAATAGAATCCGATAGTTATACTGGCTCTATCATTAAAGATTCCATGGAAAGAGGAAATCTTCAGCCGGATTTCTTAACAGATTCAATAGTTACAAACATTCTGACTTCTTCTTTGACCAATGAGAAGCATTTAATTGCTGACGGTTATCCGCGCACGGTAGCTCAATCAGAAGCATTTGACGCAATGATAAAGTTTTTTAAACGAGAACGAGTAAAAATTGTCTATATTGAACTAAGTAAAGAAGAAGCTATGAGGCGCAATTTGCTTCGTGGTAGGGCGGACGACACAAAAGAAGGGATAGAGAAGAGATTTGATGAGTACATAAACAAAGTTATTCCCGCCATGAATTATTTTAAAGATAAGGAAAATTATAAAATATACACTATAAATGGGGAGCAGTCAGTCGAAGATGTGCACAAAGATATAATTAAGGCATTGAATTTTTAGTATGGAAAACGAAACTATTATTATCTCACTGGGTGGTTCTTTGATTATTCCTGACGAGATTGATGTCAATTTCTTGGAAGAATTCAAAAAATTAATTGTGTCTTACCTTGGGAAAGGTAAAAAATTTATAATTATAACGGGTGGAGGAAAAATTTGCAGAAAATACCAGGATGTTCTTAAAAAACTGGAGAAACCATCTTTGGAAGATTTAGATTGGCTCGGAATTTACTCCACACGCTTTAATGCGGAGTTTGTTAAAATTTTATTTAGAGACTTAGCCGAGGATAAAATAATCACGGATCCAACCTTACCAGTTGAATTTGATAAATCTATAATAGTCGGAGGCGGATGGAAGCCTGGTTGGAGTACGGATTATGTTGCGGTGGTGTTGGGAAAACAATTGGGTGCAAAAAGAGTGATTAACTTATCCAATACCGACCATGTGTATGATTGTGATCCCAAAAAGAATTCAAGTGCAAAGAAAATTGAAAAAATTTCCTGGAAAGATTATCGTGCGCTTATTCCCGCTGAATGGAATCCGGGGCTCAACACTCCTTTTGATCCCATCGCCTCAAAGATGGCCGAAGAGGAGGGAATGGAAGTCGTTATTATGAACGGCAAGCCGATTGATAATTTGGCCAACTATCTGAATGGAGAAAAGTTTTTAGGGACGGTAATTTCATGATTATCATCAAAACACCTGAAGAAATAGAAATACTGCGCGAGGGTGGAAGGCACTTGGCGGCTGTTTTGCAGGGGGTGGAGGAAAAAGTCGCTCCGGGCGTTTCCACTAAAGACTTGGATATTTGCGCGGAAAAATTAATCCGTGAATTCGGAGACACTTCCGCTTTTTTAAATTACCGCCCGGAAGGAGCGTCCAGTCCGTTTCCGGCTACACTCTGTGTCTCCGTTAACGACGAAGTGGTGCATGGGATTCCGAGCAGAGATAGGATCTTGAAAGAAGGCGACATAGTTTCCCTTGATTTGGGGATTAAACACCGCGGGCTTTTCACGGATATGGCTTTGACCGTGCCGGTGGGGAAAGTGAGCGAAGGGAGTTTAAAACTTCTGC
>CAZKWN010000008.1:8668-11625 GCA_964556605.1 uncultured Candidatus Saccharibacteria bacterium | reverse complement strand
TTTGGAACAACCATCACTCCTTATATGTTCTTTTGGGAAGCATCGGAAGAAGTGGAAGAAGAACGAGAAAAACATCTCATCAAGCATGGCGAGGCACATGTCACGAAATCTTTTCTTCGGTCTTTGAGAATAGATAATTTTATCGGCATGCTCTCTTCAGAGATTGCCACTTGGTGTATTATTGTTGTAGCTGCGACCGTTTTGCATGCAAATGGGGTAACCAATATTGCCACAGCATCGGATGCGGCCAGAGCGCTAGAGCCTTTAGTGCACACTTTTCCATATGCAGGATTTTTGGCTAAACTTATTTTTGCGACAGGAATCATTGGGCTTGGACTGTTAGCGGTGCCGGTGCTTTCCGCCTCCGCTTCTTACGCGGTTGCCGAAACTTTTAATTGGAAAGAAAGTTTAAATCTAAAATTAAAAAAGGCTCATGGATTTTACGGAGTAATAACTATCGCCACGATTATCGGATTAATGATTAATTTTGTTGGCATGGACCCGATCAAGGCTTTGATTTATGCCGCTGTGTTTAACGGAGTAGCCGCTGTCCCCTTGATATTTATCATCGCTAAAATCGCAAGAAGTGAAAAAATTATGGGTGAACACAAAAGCGGGAATTTTTCTAATTTTCTGGTGTGGGGTACATTTCTCATAATGGGAGTGGCAGCAATTGCTATGTTTTTCACTTTTTGGCACTAAATAATTTTCCAAATTAAATGCAAATCGAAAAAAATTATAATTTAACTAAATTAAATACTTTCGGCGTAAATGCAAACGCCAAGTTCTTTGCTGAAATAAAATCCGAAGCTGACATCCCAGAGTTTTTCAATCTGCCGGAATTTAAGAATAGCAAAAAAATGTTTCTTGGTGGAGGAAGCAACGTTCTTTTTACAAAAGATTTTGACGGCATAGTTGTTCTGAATAAATTGAAAGGGATAGCCCCGACCGAAGTCGGGGTCCCGACAGGGGTCGGGAAAGATTTTGTTTGTATTCGCGCTATGGGCGGAGAGAATTGGCAGGACCTTGTGTTGTTTGCGGTAAATCGCGGATATTGGGGAATTGAAAATTTATCGCTCATTCCGGGAACTGTCGGCGCCGCACCGATGCAAAATATCGGCGCTTATGGGGCGGAGCTCAAAGATACGCTTGTAAACATTGAAGCTTTTGAGGTTGAAACCGGCGTAAAGAAAATTTTTACCAAAGAAGAATGCGAGCTTGGCTACCGGGATAGTATTTTTAAAAATAAACTGAAAGACAAATATTTCATATCTGCCGTAACTTTTAAATTAAGCAAAATACCCCAGCCGAATATTTCTTATAAAATACTTTCGGAATATTTAAGGGAGAATGATATTGAAACCAATAATCCTAAAAATATCAGCGACGGTGTGGCAGAGATACGCCGCAGCAGACTGCCCGATCCGAAAATTATCGGCAATGCCGGAAGCTTTTTTAAGAATGTATTCATAAGTCTAGAGAAATTCAATGAACTCAAATCCAAATATCCGGAAATTCCTTCCTTCCAAGAAGACAAGATGCTTAAAATTCCCGCCGGTTGGCTCATTGAACAGTCTGGGTGGAAGGGAAAAAGAATAGGCAATGTCGGCGTGCATGAAAAACAAGCGTTGGTCTTGGTAAATTACGGAGAAGCAACCGGATTAGAGATTCTAGATTTGGCAAATAAAATAATTGACTCCGTTAAACAAAAATTCGGGCTGGAACTGACTCCTGAAGTCAATTTGATTTAACGCCTTTTTGGCGGTATAATTTATGGATCCCGTTAGAAATCCTTTGGTTAGTTAAGGTAACGGGAAACGTTAAAATAGCTTATTATTATATAGTCGTTATTATTAAAATTAACTACGGGAATCTAAAGATTCCCTACTTCTAACGGGATGGAGAATAAAAAAGATATGAATATAATTTTGGCAGTTGTAATTTGCGTAGTATTAGTGGGAGTTTTGGTGTTTATCAGCTTAAGAAACAAAGCGAATACGCCTCCGAAAAATATCGGAGTAAGTGATACGGTGAGCAACCCAAGCGTTTCGCCGAGCCCGGCGCCAGTTGTCAGCAATACAGCTCCGGCAGGCGCGGTCGCAAAGACTGGTGACACTGTCGAGATGAATTACACCGGTCGCCTCCAAAATGGCACTGTTTTTGATTCAAATGTGGATCCGAAATTTGGCCATGTCCAGCCATTTGAATTTACTTTGGGTTCCGGGCAGGTAATCCCGGGCTGGGATAAAGGAATAGTCGGAATGAAAGTCGGAGAAAAAAAGACTTTGACCATACCGGCTGCGGATGCCTACGGGGCAGAGGGGCGCCCTCCGGTTATTCCTCCGAATTCCACGCTGATTTTTGATGTGCAATTATTAGGAATTAAATAGTAGCTTGCTCCGCTGTGGCGGGGAAATTAAATATATGGAAATACAAGAAGAAAACAGAAAAAAGTTCTTTCAAATGCTGTTTATTTTTATGATTGTTATATCGGTTTATTTTGTTGTTAGAATATATTCAGAAATAAAAAAAGATGGCGCACTCGGAGAAAGCGCAACGCCGGCAACTATTTCATTTTCCGGTCACGGTGAAGTTACTGCCACACCGGACATCGCCAATATTTACTTCACAATCAGTAAAGATGGCGCAACCGTCAAAGCCGCTCAGGCTAGCGTGGCTACTGTGGAGAAAAGCGCCTTGGATATCCTAAAATCAAAAGGTGTTGCCGACAAAGACATTAAAACTGCCGACGCTTCTTTCAATCCTAAATACGAATATAAGCAGGGCGCCTGCCCGATAATTCCAATGGGTGCAGGAGCGGCCGGAGTGACTGTTTCCCCTTCCTCTCCTTACTATTGTCCTCCCGGCAAGCAAGTGCTTACCGGCTATACTGCGAGCGAAAGCATAACCGTAAAAGTCAGGAACACGGACAGTGTTGGCGATATTATGCAAGCTCT
>CAZKWN010000008.1:6619-8568 GCA_964556605.1 uncultured Candidatus Saccharibacteria bacterium | reverse complement strand
ATTCCGGCAGGCCAGAACACTATCAGCTCGGATGTGACGATAACTTACGAAATAAAATAAGATTGACTATTTCAAATAAAAGAGTATTATTAAAAAAGCCCTGAGAGGGGCTTTTTTATAAGGCTAAAACATTCCCTTTGAATGTTCGCCCGATCCGCAAAGCGGATTTAGGGATAAAACAAATCTATGTCAAAAATCACCGAGTATTTTAATGAAACAAAGACAGAATTAAAGCATGTTATTTGGCCATCAAGGCGCCAGACTTTTTACTATACCCTAATCGTCATCATTTTATCTTTGGTAATAGCATATTACTTGGGTATTTTTGATTTTATCTTCTCACAGGTCTTGAAGAAAATAATTACACCGTAAAAAAATGGCAAAACAAGAAACAGAAGGAGTCAGAAATTGGTATGCAATACACACTTACGCGGGATACGAAAATGTCGTCCTGCGCAATTTGCGCCAGCGCATTGATTCTCTCGGCATGAACGACAAAATTTTCAACGTCATCGTTCCGATTGAAAAAAAGATAAAAATAAAAGCCGGCAAGCGCGTGGAGGTAGAAGAAAAAATTTATCCCGGCTATGTCCTGGTGGATATGATTGTGACGGATGATTCCTGGTATGTGGTCCGCAACACCCCGAGGGTGACGGGCTTCGTCGGCGCGGGAGTAAATCCGGTTCCGCTCAAAAAAGAAGAAGTGGATTACCTTTTCAAGAAAATGGATTCCGGCACGCTCAAGCATAACATCGATATGGCAATAGGAGAGACAGTTTTGATTACCGACGGTCCATTTAAAGACCTAGAGGGTAAGGTAAGCTCCGTCGACCAGGACCGCGGAAAAGTAAAAGTCCTCGTTTCCATGTTCGGCCGGGAAACTCCGGTTGAATTGGATTTCTTGCAAGTTAAGAAAATATAAGCTAATCTATAAACTTAAATGGCAAAAAAAATAACAAAAAAAATAAAACTGCAAATCCAGGCCGCCAAAGCTACTCCCGCTCCCCCGTTAGGGCCGGCGTTGGGCCAGGCAGGCATCAATATCGGAGACTTCGTCACTAAGTTCAATGCCGCCACGCAGAAAATGGCCGGCGACAAGGTTTCCGTGAAAATTACCGTATACGAAGACCGAAGCTATGATTTTATCGTGAAAACCCCTCCGGTCACGGGCCTTATTTTGAAAGCAGCCGGCGTAGAAAAAGGTTCCGGAAAGAATACCACCTCTAAAGCAGGCAAAATCACAAAAGCCCAAGCACTCGAAATAGCTAAAAAGAAAATGACGGATTTGAATGCTAAGGATGATGAAGGCGCAATACGTATCATTGCCGGCTCCGCTCGCTCAATGGGCATCGAAGTTAAAGACTAAAATTTAAATTAATCATGGAACAACTAACCGAAAAGGATTACAAAAAAATTCTCATCTGTTTGACTCTTTATGTCGGTTCCCTTTTCGCCTCCAACACCCTCGGCATTAAATTAATGCCTTTCCTTTTCGGCACGCATCTTTCGGTGGCGGTTTTTTCTTTTCCAATTGTGTTCTGTATGACCGACGTAATTGCGGAAGTTTACGGAAAAAAAATGGCAAACAATTTCGTCTTTGCCGGCGTTGTCAGCATTATCCTATTTTTGTTTTATTCTCTGATTTCCACCATCACCCCCTGGGCGAAGGAAGGCCTGTGGGTGCAAGCGGGATACAACCAAATTTTCGGGCTCTCCACCCGTTTTGCTATTGCTTCACTGGTAGCTTTCGCTATCGCCCAATATCAGGATGTGATTTCCTTTTTCTTTTTGAAAAAGAAAATCGGAGAAACAAAGTTCTGGCTTCGCTCAAACCTGGCTAATATCTGGTCGGAATTTTTTGATTCCGCTATTTTTATGTTTATCGCCTACCTCGGCATTCTGCCGGTCAAAACTATTTTCTTGATTATAATTCCATGGTGGGCTTACAA
>CAZKWN010000008.1:0-6519 GCA_964556605.1 uncultured Candidatus Saccharibacteria bacterium | reverse complement strand
GAACTTATCAAACAAGAAAGTGATTTCGCCATAAAAACCAAAATGGTCTGGCTCTCGGTGAAAGATAATGCAATTATGGCGGATGCCGGAATAGACGAATCAAATGCGAACGGCAAGTTGATACTTTTGCCGAAAGATAGTTTCAAGTCTGCGGAGAGGATTCGTTCCATCCTCTGCAAACACTATAAAATAAAAAATCTTGGTATTATTATTTCAGACAGCGGGCTACTGCCATTGCGAAGTGGCGTAATAGGAATGGCGCGGGGGTATGCCGGTTTTCAAGGAGTAAAAAATTACGAAAACAAGCGCGATATTTTTGGCAGAAAGTTTGTATATTCCAAAACGAATATTGCCGACAGCCTGGCAACCGCCGCGACTGTATGTATGGGAGAAGGGCGGGAACAGCAACCGCTTGCTTTAATTGCTGATGCACCGGTTTTATTTACGAACAAAGTCAATAAAAAAGAATTGGTAATTAATCCATCTGAAGATATTTTTTATCCGTTACTCAAATGCGTAAAAATAAAAAAATAAAACTTCCATATTTAACTGAACTCATAGAGAGACTCGCGCCAAAAATCGGGGCTAGAGTTGTTATTGAGCCGGAATGGGGTATTGCCGCACAAATAATTTATAAAAATGGCGTCGTGCGGTCAGTTAGAATGTATTCTCTGGACCTAAACCATATTGCTTCATCCGACATCGCCAAAGATAAGGATTTTGCAAAATTTTTTATGAAAGAACGCTGTTATCCAGTCGCCCTAGGCACCACCATCTTTAAAGATAGCTGGGCGAAAGTTGTTAAAAGCAATCGTAAAATTCCTTATGCGATTGCTTACGCCAAAAAGCTCGGCTATCCCGTAATCGTTAAGCCCAATAGCGGGACTCAGGGAGGCAATGTTGCCTTGTTATTCAATGAAAAAGAATTAATCGGGGCTCTGCGTGAAGTTTTCAAAGGAGACCGAGTCGCCATCATAGAAAGATATCTTCCAGGGCATGATTATCGCGTTGTGGTTTTGGATAAAGAAATTATTTCCGCCTACGAGCGCATTCCCCTATCTATCATCGGCGACGGAAAAAATTCAATCATTTTCTTGCTCAAGCAAAAACAAAAATTATTTGAAACGCAAGACAGGGACACAAGAATTAATTTTGACGACCCCAGAATAAAAATAAAATTACAAAGGCAAGGTTTTTCTTTGAAGAGCATTCCGTTAAAAGGCGCCAGGATTTTTTTACTGGATAATGCAAATTTATCGACTGGGGGAGATTCTTTGGATGTGACAAACACCATTCATCCTGGATATCGTAAAATTGCCATAGAGCTTACAAAAAAAATGGGATTGCGCATCGCGGGAGTGGATATTATGACCACAAAGGGAGACATTACGGAAAAACCAAAAGAGGGAGCCTATTATATTATTGAAATCAACGCCGCGCCGGGACTGGACCATTATGTGACGACCGGCGTGGCCCAGCGCAAAAAAGTTGAAACTATGTATTTGAAAATTTTAAAAGCACTTGGAAAAAAAGACTAACTAAGCAAAACATTACTAAATACAGCACGAATATTTCTTTGCTAAGAAATTTCTCAAGACTCGCGCCGTCGCGCTCCGTAGCCTGTATTTAGTAATGTTTTGCTTTTTTGTATTTTAGGGGTATATTAAGGGCATGAAAAAAGCTGTCAAAAAAGCCCCGGAATATAAACGTCCTAGCTGGGATGAATATTTTATTGGCATGGCAGACTATGTAGCCCTCAGGGCAACCTGCAACAGAGGAAGAAGTGGGTGCGTTATTGCCCGAGATAAAAGAGTTATTTCTACTGGCTATGTCGGCTCGCCACCTGGCCTTCCCCATTGTGACGATGTGGGTCACGATATGCACAAAGTAATAAATGAAGACGGCTCAGAATCCGAGCACTGCATCCGGACTGCTCATGCTGAGCAAAATGCAATCGCTCAAGCGGCCCGTTTCGGAGTGGCGCTTGAAGGAGCTACCCTCTACTGTAGAATGGTCCCCTGCCATGTGTGTGCAAAAATGGCAGTCACGGCCGGCATCAAAAGAATAGTCGCAGAAAATGATTATCTAGCAGGCGCCAGAACCAAGGAAATTTTTAAAAAGGCAGGAGTAAAGCTTGAAATTATAAATAATAAATTTGCAAAATACGGGAAATAATAATTTTATGGTAGACCTAAAAGAATTACAAAAAGAAGTGATGAGAAATAAGCTGGAGAAGGGATTCAATACGACCGATGTCGCGTCGGAATTCTGTCGCGCATACGAGGAGCTATCCGAGGCATTTTCCAAA
Organism: uncultured Candidatus Saccharibacteria bacterium; assembly: GCA_964556605.1. Lineage (GTDB taxonomy): Bacteria > Patescibacteriota > Minisyncoccia > Phycocordibacterales > UBA9973 > UBA9973. The sequence continues at coordinate 4,211 of CAZKWN010000008.1, read as the reverse complement.
TACAATAAAAATCAGCCGGGAGTGGCCGAGGAATTTGCCGATGTGATGATATTTATCTTGGGGATGTCGGAAATTCTCGGTTTTGATTTGGAAAAAGAACTGATAAGCAAAATTGAAATTAATAAAAACAGAAAATACAGGAAAGAAAAATCTCCGGAAGGAAAAGATGTCTTTATACGCATCAAAACTCCCGTAGATCCCTAATTATTTAATTATTTTTTATGAAAAATAAAATTATTTCGTTCGCAAGCATAATAATTATCTTGTGTTTTTTTAATGTTGTTTTTGCACAAATAGATCCTGGTTTTTTAGTGGAATCTATAGGTAACTTTCATTCTGATATTACGGTTAATATTGATAATTCAATCTCTGTCGTTGAAACCATCACCTATAATACAGGCCCGCAGGAACGCCATGGAATATATCGCGACATTTATCCTTACTCATCCATAGACAACAAAATGGCAATTGAAGACGTAGATGTCACAGATGAGAACAACAACCCATACATTTTCGAAACTTCTAATTATAACGGAGGCTTCAGAATAAAAATCGGCGACCCGGATCAGACTTTTTCAGGTCAAAAAACTTATGTTGTAAAATACAAAGCCACAAAGGCGATTGCTCAATTTAAGGACTTTGATGAAATATATTGGAATGTGACAGGAAATGAATGGCCTATGCCTATATATAAAGCTAGCGCTTCAGTGACCTTGCCTACGGGGATAAACGCCCTTCAGTCTTCTTGCTATTACGGACCAAAAGGAAGCACTAACAAATGCGCATTGAGTAACAACAATAATAATATATATACTTTTAACTTACCGACATCTTTAAATAGCGGAGAGGGTTTTACAATTGCCGTCGGATTTCCAAAAGGCATTGTAGCCGCATACACAAATTCTGATAAAGCTTCGAATTTTCTCGATAAATATTTAGGTTGGATTATTGCAATAATTTTACCGATTTTGACTTTGATTTTTTCTTTGTTGTATTGGTATAAAAAAGGCAGAGACCCGAAAGGAACCGGGGTAATCGTCCCGCAATATGACGTGCCGGACGGTTTGTCCCCAATGGAAGTCGCCGGGATAGTTAATGAAAAGATAGACACAAAAAACATTTCGGCTGAGATTGTTTATCTCGCGACTATGGGCTATATAAAAATAAATCAGCTCGAAAAACGCTTTCTCGGTATTTTTGAGGAGACCGATTATGAACTTATAAAATTAAAAGATTTTTCCGACCTTCCGAATGAGTTTGACAAAGAGCTCTTAACGGCTTTGTTTAGATCTGAATCTCGATTTACTTCTCCTAATATTATAAAAGCGCTATTAACTAATACACCCAAAACTACTGCCTCGCAATCTTTAGCTCAGTCAGTAAAGCTGTCTGATTTGAGAAATGTTTTTTTTGAAGATGCGAATATCATCATCACTTTAGCGTCATCGAATCTGTTGGAAAAAGGCTACTACAAAAATTTAGGCAGAATGAAAATAAATGGTTATAAAATATCGTTCATTATATTTATATCAATTTGGGTATCGGGATTTCTTGGCGGATTCATTGGTTATTTTACGGGGAATCCACTTCCGCTCATAATAAGTATTTTTATCTCGATCATTATTTTCTCTACAATATTTCATTTTTCTCCCGCCAAAACAGTAAAAGGTGTTGCTATTAAAGAGTATCTTCTTGGCTTAAAAGATTACCTCCAAATTGCAGAAAAAGACCGTTTAATTTTCCACAATGCCCCTGATAAAAAACCGGAAATTTTCGAAAAGCTTTTGCCTTATGCCATGGTTTTAGGCGTCGCAGATATTTGGGCGAAGGAATTTGAAGGAATCTACACCACGCCGCCAACATGGTACGCAGGGCCAAATAATACAGCCTTTAATTCAACGACATTTAATCATTCGATGTCCAATTTTAGCTCTTCCGCCTCATCTTCTTTGTCCTCTACCCCTGGCGGTAGCGGAGGCGGAGGATCTTCTGGCGGTGGAGGAGGTGGTGGTGGTGGAGGCGGATGGTAGAAGTATTTAAATTTTTTCGTAAACTGAAAAAGTGTAATCTAAAGGATTCTTTTCATCCTTTTCATGCTCCTCATGAGATATCTCATTCCAAACAACCGGAATAATTTCCGGGAAAAAACTGTCGGCGCTAGTATCTTCTCCTTTAATGTGCGTAATATAAAGCCGGTCTGCTATGGGCATAGTTTGTTTATAAATTTCCGCCCCGCCGATTATAAAAATTTCTTCATTTTTGTCCGGAAACATATCCAGCACTTCACTCAAAGAATGCGCGACTTCAATTCCCTCTCTTTTGTAATTCACATCCCGGGTAATTACTATATTTCTTCTGTTAGGTAAAGGTTTTCTTATGGATTCAAAAGTTTTTCTTCCCATCACTACCGCATGCAATGAAGTAATTTTTCTAAAATACTCCAGGTCTGCCGGCATTTTCCAAAGCAGAGTATTGTCTTTGCCCAATTCATTATTTTTGCCGATAGCCGCGATGAGTGAAATCATAATTATTTATACGGCAATAGGCGCTTTTATCGCCTCGTGCGGATTATAATCAATCAATTCAAAATCATCTATAGTGAAATCTTCAATGCTCTTTTTGTCGGGATTTATTTTCATTTTTGGAAGCGGGCGGATCTCATTACGACGGGAGAGCTGTAATTTTACTTGCTCAAGATGATTAGAATATAAGTGAACATCGCCTCCTGTCCAGACGAATTCCCCGGCTTCCAGCCCGCAAACCTGCGCGATAATCATTGTGAATAAAGCATAAGAAGCAATATTAAAAGGAACTCCAAGGAAAGTGTCGCAGGATCGCTGATAAAGCTGACAGGAAAGTTTGCCATTGACGACATAAAATTGAAAAAAACAATGACAAGGAGGAAGACCTGCCTTTGCCATTTCATCTATATCCGCCACGTTCCAGGCCGACACAATTAGCCGACGCGAATCAGGCTCTCTTTTGATATCCTCTATCAATTTTGCAAGCTGGTCTATGTGTCCCCCGTTTGGCGTGGGCCAACTTCTCCATTGGTATCCGTAGATTGGCCCCAAATTTCCGTAGTCTTTCGCGAATTTATCGTCCGTTTTTATTTTTTCCATAAATTCCTTTATACCGGTATTCCATTCTTCTGAACCGGTTTTAGGAACATTAATTTTATTTCTAATTAGATAAGCTTTGTATGGCCACTCATCCCAGATATGAACATTATTGTCAGCCAGATATTTCAAATTTGTGTCACCCCTCATAAACCAAAGCAGTTCATGAATGATTGCCTTGATTGGAACTTTTTTGGTTGTCAAAAGAGGAAAACCGTCTGCTAGGTTAAAACGCATTTGATAGCCAAGCAGGCTTATTGTGCCTGTCCCGGTACGGTCAGTCTTTACCGCACCATTCTTCATAATGTGTTCCAGGAGATCTAAATATGATTCATCGGCGTGTCTGCCTTGCATAATTGCATTGTAGCAAAAAACAAAACATAAACAAATTTTATTTTTTATTTGTGCCCCGAACCAGAAGTTATTATAACCATATTTTCTGATCAAAATTATATGAATAGCCTATACAACAAGCTCCTTTTTTTAAGGCAATGCAGAAAGAGGAAGTTGTTATTTAATAGAGGTAAATATAGGTACCTGGTGTCTGGTATGCTATTAGAACCTTTTTGTTGCAAAATAAGGATTAAATAACTTATCCAGAAAAAATAACCCCAGGAGAAATATTTTGTAGGAATACAACTACAAGAAGAAAAGGAAACATAATGTTATAGATCCCTAATATTAAAGCACACCAAACATATTTTCTTTTTTCTTTATTATTTTGCGTAATTTTTTCTTTACCAATAAAGAAGAATATTATGTCCAAAATTCCAAATATAACAAAAGAAAGCAAAATTAAATATGGAGCGGGAGGATTGGGTTGAAAAAATAAAAAAGTAAATAATAATGTTACGACAAAAGAAAGAACAAGTAAAATATTAAGTGCAAAGAAAAACACACTATGGTCAGAAACATTTGCTAAATTTGAAGGTTCTTGATTCATCTTGCTTTTATTATATCAAAGTTCTAAAGTAATAAATAGGTACGAGAATTAGCCATGCAAAATATGGCTTAAAAATATGTGCCCTCGGGAGGAAATCTTTCCTTACAGGAACAGTATAGCTTTCCCATTTGTTCAGATGGGTACATCTT
>CAZKWN010000007.1:0-12217 GCA_964556605.1 uncultured Candidatus Saccharibacteria bacterium | reverse complement strand
TTGCGAAGAAAAGCTGGGCAGAAGTGAAGGAAGATTTAAGAAATTTTATGTCTTCACTTAAATAAATATTTTTCCCTGCTATTAAATCTCGAGCTTGAGAAAAAGCTGAAAATAAAGTAATGTTACACTCGGAGGCGTGTCCGAGTGGTCTATGGAGATAGTCTTGAAAACTATTAGAGGGTTACTCCTCTCGTGGGTTCGAATCCCACCGCCTCCGCAAAAATGGTATAGTTTTTAAAGGTCAAATATTTTATTAACTTAACTAAAAAACTATGATAAAAGGAAACTTTCTTGGTGCGGCGATTGTTGCAATAATTTACACGGTTTATATTTTAATGAATCCCACTGCAATGCACTCGAAAACAGCATTCGTATTAGCATTGGTTATTCTGAATGCTTTGACTATTGTGTTGCTGTCTTTTGCATTTAAATAGAAAAGAGAAGTAAGAATTTGCTATAATTATCCTATGAATTTAATAACCGGAATACCGGCAATGGTTTGGCTAATTGGCTCTGCTGTATTTTTCGCTTTTGGAGAATTTTTGTCGAAGAAATTCGCGCTGGCTCCGAGCCTACATTACGTGGTTATCATTGTTGTCATTTATTCTTTGGGAGTACTTGCCTGGCTGCCCGCCATCCTAGAGAAAAATCAGCTTTCTATCGTCGGCTCAATCTGGTCAGTGTTAAGCCTGATGGCCACGGTCTTGATTGGAGTTTTAATTTTTAAGGAGAAGCTCAACACAATCGGCATAGTCGGAATAATTTTCGCCGTCATCGCGATTGTATTGCTTTCAATGGCATAGAACTGTTTGCCATGGTTTCGAAAGAACATTGAAGCTCTGACTTCATTCACCCTTCACGCAAAATTTTTAATTTTTGCTATAATGCGGTTATGAAGAAAATCGCTATAATTGGGACCGGAATAATGGGAGCCGGAATGGCTTCAAATTTTTTGAAAAAGGGTTATGAGGTATACCTTTGGAACCGAAATCCGGAAAAACTCAAGGATTTACTGGCTCTGGGAGGGAAAAAGACGGCAACACCCAAAGATGCGGCCGAAAAAGCGGATATAATTTTTGAAGTCACCGCCAACGATGAATCGTCTAAGTCCGTCTGGGAGGGAGGGGAAGGAATCATCGCCGGCGCGGATAAAAATAAAATTCTAATTGTCAGCTCTTCCCTGTCGGCCGAATGGGTAGATGAATTAAATAAAACCTGCGTAAAAAATAATCTTGCTTTCTTTGACATCCCCCTTACCGGAGGCAGAGCGGGAGCCGAATCGGGAAAATTAATTCTATTGGCTGGAGGCGAAAAAAATAAATTGGAGGAATTCAGGCCGGAATTGGAAGCGATAAGTGAGAAAATTTATTATTTCGGACCGGTCGGAAGCGGAGCGAGGTTTAAACTTCTGCTCAACATGGTACAGGGAATTCATTTGGTCGTCTTTGGAGACACAATGAAGTTGGCAAAAAAATTAGACATGGATATAAGTGCCGTAGGCCAAGCATTAGCAGATAGAATAGGTGGAACTACTGCATTGGGATGGAAAGACTATGAAAAAGATACCAGTCAGGTAAATTTTGCCGCCGAGATGATAGACAAAGATTTGCGCTACGCAAAAAAGCTGGCGGCCGGAGAAGATTTGCCGATTCTGAATGAAGTCTTGAGAAAGTTTGACGAGACGGTCAAAAAAGGCCGAGGGACTGAAGACTGGACGGTAGTCAATAAAATTTAACTTTATGAGTTTAAATCCCAAAACCAAATTAATAACCGAAAGTCTGACGGTAAAATTGAATTCTCTGACAAATAAATTATTGTCGGAAGGAAAAAATATAATAAATCTCACGGCCGGCGAGCTGGATTTTCCGACCCCGTTTTATATCCAAAAAGAGGTTCAGAAAAAAGTGGAATTGAATAAATATACTCCCACCATCGGGCTTCCGAGTTTGAGGCGCGCAGTCGCCCTATTGGTTTACAAAGATTACAAATGGAAAATTACTCCGGTCAATGTGGCGGTAACCGCCGGCGCCAAACAGGCGCTTTTTGAGAGCATGTTCGCGATTTTAAAAAAAGGCGATGAGGTAATAGTGCCAACCCCCGACTGGGTCACTTACCGCCAGCAGATAATTTTAAACGACGGAGTGCCTGTTCCTGTGCCTTTGGATAAAAATTTCGATTTGGACGCGGATAAAATTAAAAAAGCGATTACTCCTAAAACTAAAGCAATAATTTTAAATAGTCCTAATAATCCCACCGGCGCGATTTACAGCCGGGCTTCGCTTTTGAAACTTAAAAAAATCCTGAAAGACAGGGAGATATATTTGATTGTGGACGATATCTACGGCAAAATTGTCTACGAAAAAAATTTTGAATCGCCGGTCTTGTTTGCTCCGCAAAAAAAATATTTGATTCTGATAAACAGCTTTTCCAAAAGCCAAGCCCTGATGGGGTGGCGAATCGGCTATGTGGTCGCTAGAGAAGAAATCATTGAAGCAATCACTTCTTTCCAGAGCCATACCACCGGAAATGTGTCTGTGCTTTCCCAAATTGCGGCGGAAAAAATCATTGAGTCCGGAGACAAGACCGACGGATTTGTGAAAATTCTAAAAAAAAGAAGAGATGTAGCGGACAAGATTCTAAAAACTATTCCTCAAATCTCCTATCAACTGCCCAAAGGCGCATTCTATTATTTTATCGATGTTTCCAAAATAGAAAAAGACACGGTAAAATTCTGCGAGCGATTGGTGGAAGCCGGGCTGGCGCTGGTCCCCGGAGAAGCATTCGGCCGCCCGGGATTTGTGCGTTTATCATTTTCCACTTCAGAGGTTAAACTCATAAAAGGCATTGAGGTGTTAAAAAATTTCTGCCAAAGATATTAAAGAAAAATGAAAACATTAAAGATCCCAAAAACTATGGCCACCCAGCACCCGGATAACGCCAAAACTCCGTATTGGAAAAAGAGCGGAAGCGGTTTTGTAAGCTCCGGCGAAGAAACGGCTGAATGCGTGGATGCTTTTCGCGGACTCCAGGTGGAAGAATATATGTGGGACTGGGAAGGAAAATTCGCGGACGAAGCGGTTATTGACCGGCTGTTTCATCATTATTTTGATTATTTTAAAAAGAATCCGCTCGGGCTTCAAAAACGCCTGACTTTCCGCATTCCCAATATCTGGCAGGAAAAGGGTTACAGCCTGATGCGATCATTCATGGTTGTGCTGACCAGCGAAGATTTCGCCCGCGATTTAAAATTCCACTCCCCGCCTCTTTTTGAAGTTATTCTGCCGATGACCGAGAACGCCAAGCAATTGATTTTTATCCAAAAATCTTTCCGCGAGCTGGCCCGGCTAAAATCCAAAATGTTTTATAAGTCCCATAAAAACACGGAGCACCTGCAGATTATTCCTCTGTTTGAAGGAGTAGACACTCAGATTAACGCCAAAAATATCCTTTTGGACTATCTCAAACTGCACAGAAAAGTTTTCGGCTTCAACCCTCCTTATCTGCGCGTTTTCATCGCCCGAAGCGATCCGGCAATGGTCTCCGGACTGGTGCCGACGGTTTTGGCCAACAAAATTTGCCTCTCCGACCTGAGAGAACTTGAAAAAGAAACGGGTGTCCGTATTTTCCCGATCATTGGAGCCGGGTCTCTGCCGTTTCGCGGAGGGCTCTCCCCGCTTTACATCAAAGAATTCACTTCGGAATATCCCGGAGTCAATACGATTACGATTCAATCGGCTTTCCGGTATGATTACCCGCTGTCTAAAGTAAAAAAGGCGATTGAATACTACAATAAATCTTCCGGCCAGTCGCAAATTATTTCAAAAGCGGACAGGAAAAAATTAATCAGTATTATTAATATTTTTGAAAAAGAATATCGTTCCAATCTCAACAAAATCGTTCCCGATTTGAGATTCGCTTTCAATTCTTTCCCGCGCCGGCGCGAGCGCCATCTGCATATCGGACTCCTTTCTTACGAACGCAAAGTGGAAAAGGTGGCTCTGCCCCGCGCCATCACTTTCACCGGCTCTTTTTATTCTCTGGGAGTACCTCCGGAGTTTTTGGACATCGGAGCGCTTGGCAAACTAAAAATGGAAGATTATTTTTTACTCCAGAAGCATTACAAAAATTATATCAAAAATATAACACAGGCCGGAAAATTCTTAAACTGGCAAAATTTAAAAAAACTATCCCAGAAGTCCGGCAATTGGTTAAAAATTGAGGACAACATAAAGAAAGCGGAAAATATTTTGAAGCTTAAACTGGGACCCAAAAACAAAGAAGAACTTCTGCACTCCAAGCTTGCCGGATTGCTCTTGGCCTCGAAAAGCAACGGCAAAAAAGTGCAAAAAATTATTACCCAGACCGGAATTTTAAGAAAAAGTTTAGGGTAAAAAAATTAATCTATATTATTTAAATTTTTGTATCGTTTTAGATACCAGCGTCACGGCATTCTTGTCAAACATCGTCGGCAATATTTTTTCCGGCGACAAATCTGCGACGGAATCCGCAAGCGCTTCGGCTACCCTACTAAACATCTCTATTTTAAATTGCGGAATATTGGCTTCCAGTATTCCTTTGAATGCGCCCGGAAATACGAGCGAGTTGTTGATCTGGTTGGGAAAATCGCTTCGGCCGGTAGCAACGACATATGCTCCGGCTTCGCGCGCCAAGTGGGGCATTATCTCCGGCGTCGGATTGGCAAGAGCAAAAATAATCGAGCGCTCTTTCATCAAGCGAATCATGTCTTGCGAAAGCACTCCGGGTTTTGACAGACCAATAAACACATCGGCATCTTTAACTGCATCAGCCAGACTGCCGGCAAACGAATGAGACGTGCTTCCTTTTAATAATTCTTTTTTTTCTTTGGTTAGGTCAGCCCGCTCGCCATGAACGATTCCCTTGCTGTCTACAAACAGAATATTGGTAATGCCATAGACTAAAAGCAACCGAGCTGTCGCAACTCCGGCTGCGCCAATGCCACTAATCACAACTCGAATACTCTCTTTAGTTTTGCCGGCAAGCTTAAGCGCGTTAATAAGCCCAGCCAGAACCACCGTCGCAGCTCCCCATTGATCGTCATGCATGACGGGAATGGAAAGTTCTCCGCGGAGGCGTTCCTCTATCTCAAAACATCTTGGCGCCGCAATATCTTCCAGGTTGATAGCTCCAAAGACAGGCGCGATTTGCTTCACTGCTTTAATAATCTCCTCGGTATTTTGCGTATCTAAACAAATTGGAAAAGCATCAACGCCCGCGAATTCTTTGAATATCGCGGCCTTGCCTTCCATCACGGGAATAGCGGCGAGCGCGCCCAAATTGCCCAAGCCAAGAATAGCCGAGCCGTCGCTTACGATTGCGACTGTGTTTCTTTTGAGCGTGTATTCTCGCGCCAATGACGGATCGCGGGCGATTTCTCTTGAGACTTCCGCCACGCCGGGAGTGTAAGCAAGCGATAATATTTCTTTTGAATCAAGAACTACCTTGCTCCTGGTCTCTAGTTTGCCGTGGTGTTCCTTATGCAATGCAAGTGATTTTTTGTATATATCTTTATCCATACATGAAAGTTTACTCCTATATGCCTGCTTTTGTAAAATTTATTTTTTCCCTCCTTCGCAGAGACCTCAGGCCGACATAAGCAGCAAAGAGAGCGGACAGGCCGCCGACCAAAAGGCTGTAGCGCGGACCGAAATGCTGGCCTATCCAGCCGATAATCGGACCGCCGATTGGAGTAGAACCCAAAAAAGCTACCGCCCACAAAGACATAACCCGCCCGCGCATGTCCGGAGCGCTTTCAAGCTGGAGAATGACATTCCCGTTGGAAAGAAAATTAATAGAGAAAAATCCAACCAGCACTATTGCCAGCAGTTCAAGTAAAAAAGTCGGCATAACGGCTGCCAGAAGCACCGTCGCGCCAAAGAGAAACGCGTTGTTGACTAGGTTCTTCTGGGATCGCTTTTTGATATTGGCAACATATAAACCACCAAGCATTGAGCCTACCCCTAAGGCAACAGAAATAATTGCGTAAGTTTGGGCGGTACCATGAAAAGTAAATTGCGCCAGGAGCGGCAAACTGACAGAAAATTCATAAGTAAGCGTGCCAATAATTGCCATCATAATAAGCGTGTCAAAAAGAACCGGGTTTGATTTAACATAGCGAAACCCTTCCATCAGCTGTCCGGCGGCTTTTTTAACCGGTGTTGCTATTCGAGAAAATTCCGCTTCATTCATTAAATGAAGAGCATAAATTACGGCGATAAATGATATGCCGTTTAAAATGAAAAGCGGAGCGAGACCCAAGCTGGCGATCAAGATTCCCCCGATTGCCGGACCAACTACACGCGCCAGATTAACTTCGATTGAATTGAGCGAGACGGCATTTGTAAGTTTTTCTTTGCCGACAAGTTCCATGATAAATGTCTGGCGGGTCGGATTATCGATAGTATTCACGAGGCCGAGACTGAAGGCAAGCATATAGACCATCCATAATTGGACGCTGTGATAGAGCACCAGAGCTCCAAGCAGAAGCGCAAGCAGAGCGGAAATTGACTGAGTGAAAAAAAGAAGTTTGCGTTTTGGAAATCTGTCGGCGATGAGCCCTCCCCAAGGACCAAGAAAAAGTATCGGTACCGTCTGCGCGGCGATCACCAAGCCGAGTTGTGTACCCGAATGTGTTATCTGCAGCACCAGCCAGGCCTGACCGATAGACTGCATCCACGTTCCGCACAGAGAAATTGCCTGCCCGATAAAATACAGACGATAATTCCTCACCTCGAGTGAAGAAAAAGTTTCTTTGCTTATTTTTTTTATTTTACGCAGCTTACCCATATCAATCTACTATAATACAAAATGATTATTTTTCTATTCATAACGAAGCGCATCAATCGGATTCTTTTTGCCAGCTTTTTGCGCCGGATAGATACCGAAGGCGATACCGGCAGCACCGGAAACCAAAAGTCCGAGAATTACGGCTGAAATCGGAAAAGCAAAAACCCAACCGACGGAAGAAAAGAAAGTTGAGAGAACAAGATACACAAGACCCACCACTCCCGCACCCAAAGCAATGCCGATTACACCGCCTACCAGCGTCAAAAGAACCGACTCAATCAGAAATTGTTCCAAAATATCTTTGTTGGTAGCGCCGACCGCTTTTCGCAGCCCGATTTCACGGGTTCTTTCGGTGACTGAAACCAGCATAATGTTCATTATGCCGATACCGCCGACAACAAGCGAAATAGATGCAATGGCGGCCAGGAAAAGAGTCAAAACAGAAGTAATGCTGCCGAGTAAAGACAAAATATCTTCCTGCGTGTTGATGGTAAAGTCGTCTTTGTTGGAATTGGTAATGCCATGATCCTGCTCTAAAATAAATCCGATGCGCGATTTCGCAAAAGAAATATCATATTGCGGACTTGCTTCAACGACAATAACATTGAAATAATTAATTCCCAAAAGCTGTGTTTGAGCGACGCTAATCGGCATCACTACCAAGTTGCCAAGATCCACGCCAAATGCCCCCGTCCCTCCCTTGGAAAGCACACCCACCACCCGGAAAGACACATTCTTCAGCCGGATAATTTTATCAATCGGATTTACGTTCGGTCCGAATAAAGTATTTGCCAGGTCCGGCCCGATGACAACAACATGGTTCGCCGAGTCAACATCGCTTTTTGAAAAAGTTTCTCCTTTCCCGACTTTTGCTAAATTACTGACCACAAAGAAGTCAGCCGTGGATCCGGTATAGCTGACAGTAACATTGTTGTCTCCATAGACCGCGCTGGCCTGTCCGCGTACTTCCGGCACCGCATAAGTTACCGAGGGTTCGCGAGACAAGGCGTCAACATCTTTTTGTTGCAAGCTGGTTATGATAATTCCCTGGGAAGCGGCTGGCGCGGAAAATTTTCCATTAGCCGGCGCGCCCGGCGTGATAATAATCAAGTTGGAACCAATACTCTCTACTTGGCCCAGAATCAAATCCTGTGCCGACTGCCCGATGGACATGAGGATAATGACCGAAGCGATACCGATGACAATTCCAAGCATCGTTAAAATGGAGCGCATTTTGCCGTGCGTCAGGCTTCGGGTAGCGGTTTTAAATGCATCTTTGTAAAGCATTTTATTTTACTTATTTTATTCGGCGATGGTGACGGTTAGCGGTAATTTTTTTATCGCTTTCGACTACTCCATCTTTTATCCTAATAATACGGTTGGCAAATTCGGCAGTCTGAGTCTCATGTGTGACCAATACCACCGTACGGCCTTTGTCGTGCAATGATTCAAGTATTTCCATGACTTGCAAGCCTGATTGAGAATCAAGATTACCTGTCGGTTCATCGGCGAAGATAACATTCGGATCGGTGACTAAAGCCCGGGCAATGGCTACGCGCTGTTTTTGTCCGCCGGAAAGTTTGGCGGCTTCGGTATATAATTTTTCTTCAAGTCCGACTGATTTGACGGCGTCCATCACTAAAGCCTCACGCGCTTTGGGCGGAATATCGGAATAAAGAAGAGGAATCTCCACATTTTCATAAACAGTCAACCGGGAAAGAAGATTGAACGATTGAAAGACAAAACCCATGTCCTTGTTGCGGACCAAAGCAAGCTCCTGGTCTGTCATTTGGTCAATGCTTTTGCCCTGAAATTCATAAGAGCCGCCGGTCGGCCGATCTAGAAAACTCAAAATGTGCAACAGGGTTGACTTGCCTGAACCGGAAGGCCCCATAATGGAAACAAATTCTCCTTTTTCAATTGAGAAAGTCACCCCGCGCAAAGCTTGGGTCGAAGTATCTTCTTCTACATATTCTTTTTTTAGATCATTTACTTCAATCATTATGATTTAAGTCCGATGTTGAGAACTTGCTCCCCCTCTGTAACTCCGGAGACTACTTCCACATTTCCTTTTTCGTCCTGTATGCCCAAGACCACCGGATTTTGTTTAATTTTATTATCCACAAGCGTTTCCACGAATGTCCCCTGGTCGTTTTGTAAAATTGCGTACTGTGGAAGAATCAACACGCTGTCTTTATGTTTCGTTTGTATATCAATATTAGCAGTCAGACCGCTCTTCAACCGCAAGTCAGGCTTGTCGAATAAAATTTTAACCAGATAAGTTATCACTCCGCCAGTATTTGTTTCCGAAGGAGCAATATAAAATACTGTTCCGTTAAATGTTTCATTGGAAAAGGCGTCAAGCGTCATGGTGGCTGAATCGCTTATCGCGACTTTGCCGATATCAATTTCCGAAACGCCGGCATCTACTTCGTATCCGGCGTCTGACATAACGGAGACAAGGAGTGTGTTAGGAGATGCCAGTTGTCCTACTTTTGCGTCAAATTGAGTAATTGTGCCGGAAATCGGCGCGACAATCTGCGCATTTTCGAGCTTGGCTTGCGCGCTCTCCACGCTTGCTTGCGCTTGTTCTACTTGTGCCTGCTCCGCTGCGATATCGTTTACTGTTGAGCCTGCTTGCGCAAGTGTAAGCGCTCCTTCCGCCGACGTGAGTGCCGCCAGGGCATTGTCAATAGAAGTTTTAGTATTTGTTAGAGTAAGACGCACAGCCGTAACCTGAGCCAAGAGTGATTGAATTGTTGAAAGCGGAATAGCTGTCTGATTCGCCTGCAGACTGATGTCGGAGTTAACACTGTCCACGGATGAAATGAGTGAAGAAAGATACTTATCGGCATCTTGGGCAAGCTTTTCCGGATCACCGGGTGTTGTTGTATTTAATTCAGAGTTCCAGGCAGTTATTGTCCCTAGCATAGGAGGCAGAAGATTATAATATTTGCTGTCTAAAGTAAGAGGCTCTTGTATGGTATTATTAGTATCAAAGAACGGGGCTATTTTGTTTTGTATTCCATCCCCAGCCTGCACATTGCCGTTTTCAATGGCATTAGCAAGAGCTGTTTGCGCGCTTACGACCGCAGATTGGTCAATGGAGAGTTGCTGTGGAGTTGTTCCGGCCTGAAGGGAAGCAAGCTTGGCCTGCTCCGCATCCACATTGGCCTGCGCCTGCTTTAATTGAGCGGCAAGGTCGCTTGTATCAAGCTCCGCTAAAACTTGCCCGGATTTTACTTGTTTCCCAAGGTTGGAGTAAGTATGAGAAATAACTCCACTGCTGTTAAAAGCCAGAGAAACACTTTGGCTGGGAGTGGTATTGCCGGTGATAGAAACAGTTTCCGTGATTGACCCGCTCGCAACCGCTATAAACTGATATTTAGAACCATGGCCGAAAAAGATAAGGCGTACGCCGATGATAATAATCAATACAACGATAATACCGATGGTAATTTTTGATTTGAATATTTTTGGCATTTTTTTATTTTTTAAAAATTCTTTCGACTATTTTTTTATTAAGTAAAATATACTGGTCCAATTCTTTATCGCTTAACGCTTCAAATAGCTTGATAAATTTCTGCAAGCCTTCTTTTTTCATTTTTTCCACCTGGGCTTTGACCTTAGCCGAAAGAGCGAGTATCACCGTGCGCCTGTCTTCTGTGGATGCTTCTCTTGTAATATATCTGCTTAGGACGAGCCCATCAACAAGCTGAGTGGCGGCGCTCGAGGTTATCCCCATGGCGTTCGCGACATCTTTCACGGTACTTTTGCCTTTTTGTTCAATGAACATCAGCACTCCCCACTGGGAGGGAGTAATGCGCGGTATCTTCACGCCCGCGCCAGCGTGAAATATCATTGTGCGCCTAAGCGAATGGAAATTCTCAATCAGGTCTTCAATTTTTTGTTTTCGGCTGGCCATATTTAATAAGATGCTAAATATGTAAGTATCTTATCAAATACAACATGAAAGTCAAATGAAGGGGTTTGCTTTTGCTAAAATATATTAGCAAGTGGTATAATTATAGCATGGAAAAAGACGGGAAATTAAATTGGTCCGCGCTTGAATACGAAGAGCGCGAGCGGAGCCGGGATTGGTTTTGGGCTCTCGGCATTATTGTGGTGACCGGCTCTATCGCCGCGATTATTTTCAATGATTATTTTTTTGCCGTTCTACTTGTGCTCTCCGGGCTTCTGCTCGGATTCTTTGCCGTTAAAAAACCGGATTTGATTATTTATGAGCTGAACAAAAAAGGACTTCAGATCGGCGACCGCCTTTATCCTTATGATAATATAAAATCTTTTTGGGTGCAGATAGGAGAAACAGATGAAATAAACGTAAGACCGATTCTTTTTATCCATTCAGAAAGGGCTTTTATGCCGATAATCACCATCCCGATAGAAGAAGAAATGGCTAGAGAAATCCATTCCTTTATGATTGCTAAAAATGTCGCAGAAGTTCAGATGAAAGAGCATCCTTCGGATAAAATCATGGAAGCGCTTGGATTCTAAACTAGGTCACAAAAATAAAAAGACTAGTTCAGCCAGCTAACTGAAACAGTTTAGAGTTATTCAAATTTTATGATTGCGAAAGTAGCGCCAACAATTCCGGAGATAACTACTAAGTCTGGAGATATGATGGCAAAGAAAGGATTCAAAAGAGCGAAAAAAGAAAAAATTAATTCCCCGGCAAAAACTCCTATAAATAATCCCAATAATCCGTGAGTCAACTTTCGAATTATTCTTCGTTTTTGTGATTCGTCTTTGCTCGAATAATATCCATAAAACATTCCCACAATCCCAAAAAACAATATACTCAGTCTAGCGGAGAGGTTCATTATATCTGTCGTGGTCGCATCACTAACCGACTTTGATCCATAGATTCCATTTTGAGCAAGAATTTCAAACAAAATTCCACTAAGAAAAAATTGCATATAAAGTCCAATGATTCCCCCTACAATAAATCCAATAAGTGCCTTGATGATTTTCATATATTATATGAGTCTTACTGTGGCGAAACGGGTGTATTGCTCACAGGGGTTGGAGCGGAAGGAGCCGGAGCAGGTGTTGTAGATTTATCTTTAAGCATAAATAAAATTGCGACGAGAATTATCAATCCTCCGCCGAATAGCCCTGGAGCTACAAGCAAGAGCCACCACATGCTCCTATTTTTTGCTTTGAGGGCCAAAACAGCTCCCCAAATAATTATAGCGACACATACCACTCTAGCCAAAGAAGAAAACGCAAAAAGCAGCAAAAGAGAAGGCGCAAGCCCTGTGACTCCATTAGCTTGGCCCATCAACCAAAACTCAGGAATTGTGAAAATTATTGCTAATATAAACCCGATCCACGCAAGCCGATTGCCTTTTTTATACATTGGTATATTCAT
>CAZKWN010000006.1:2890-12431 GCA_964556605.1 uncultured Candidatus Saccharibacteria bacterium | reverse complement strand
GGAAGTCATAAACATCGGCACCGGCAATCAGTACTCCGTTAATCAAATTGCCGAACTAATCGGTGGTCCGAAAGAATACATTCCTCCGCGCGTTGAGCCTCGCGCCACGCAAGCCGATATCAAAAAAGCCAAAGAGCTTCTTGGTTGGGAACCGAATGTTTCAATTGAGGAGGGGATAGGAGAATTAAAGAAGTATGATAAGATTCAATAATTATGAAAGATAAAAAGAGGGCGTTAATAATAGGCATTACAGGCCAAGACGGCTCGTACCTTGCTGAATTTTTGCTGGCAAAAGGATACGAAGTTCACGGAATGATAAGAAGGTCGTCAAGTTTCAACACAGGGAGACTGGATGAAATATATCAAGATCCTCACGCTCGCGGTCGCCATTTGATTCTTTACTATGGAGATTTGTCTGATTCCAATAGCATTATAAACATAATAAAAAAAAGCAGACCGGATGAAATTTATAATCTTGGGGCGCAAAGTCATGTCCGAGTAAGTTTCGATATTCCGGAATATACCGCAGACGTTGATGCTCTGGGGACATTGCGCTTGCTCGATGTGGTAAAGGAATATAATAAAAAAATAAGGATTTACCAGGCAGGGTCAAGTGAAATGTTCGGAAAAGTTTTTGAAACTCCTCAAAAGGAAACGACCCCTTTTAACCCCCAAAGTCCTTATGGCTGTGCGAAAGTTTTTTCACACATGATATGTTGCAATTATCGTGATTCTTATAAAATGTTTATTTGCAACGGAATACTTTTTAATCACGAATCGCCAAGGCGGGGCAGGACTTTTGTGACAAAAAAAATTGTTGAAGGTCTTGTTGATATCAAGCTTGGCAAAAAAGATAAAATATTCTTGGGAAATTTAGAAGCAAAGCGGGATTGGGGATATGCCAAGGATTATGTTGAGGCCATGTGGCTCATGCTTCAACAAAAAACTCCGGATGATTATGTTATAGCTACCGGTGAAACGCGTTCTGTCAGGGATTTTGTGGAATATGCTGCCTCTATTATTGGTTATAAAATAATTTGGAAAGGAAAAGGATTAAAAGAAAAGGGAATTGACGAAAAATCCGGCAAAGTTTTAGTAGAAATAGATCCGGTATATTACCGGCCATCCGAAGTTGATATTTTATTGGGCGACAGCGCAAAAGCAAAAAGAAAATTAAATTGGGGTACAAAGGTTAAATTTAAGGATTTAGTTTATTTAATGATGGAAGAAGAACTCAAAGAACATGGCTTATCAAGTAATAAATATTTGGTAAAATAATGGATAAATCATCAAAAATATATGTTGCCGGTCACACGGGGTTGGTAGGATCCGCCTTGGTTCGAGAATTAAAAAAAAACGGATACAGCAATATTATAACGAAGACGCATTCTGAACTTGACCTGACATCCAGGCCCGATGTGGAAGACTTTTTTCTTAAAGAAAGACCGGAATATGTTTTTCTGGCGGCCGCAAAAGTCGGCGGCATAGTTGCTAACGATAAATATTCGGCTGATTTTATAAGAGAAAATTTATTTATTCAGACAAATGTAATAGATTCGGCTTATAAAAATAAAGTAAAAAAGTTTTTATTTCTCGGCAGTTCTTGTCTTTATCCAAAATTTGCCCCTCAGCCCATAAAAGAAGAATCTTTATTGACAGGCGAGCTTGAATTAACGAATAAATCTTATGCCATAGCGAAAATTGCCGGTATTGTAATGTGCCAGTCTTACAGCAAACAATACGGCATGAACGCCATAAGTGTGATGCCGACAAATTTATATGGCGAAAATGATAATTTTGACTTAGAAAATTCTCATGTCATTCCTGCGATAATGAAAAAATTTGACAATGCAAAGAAAAATAATTTAAAGGAAGTAATTCTTTGGGGAAGTGGTAGCCCCAAGAGAGAATTTTTACATGTTGATGACTTGGCATCTGCTTGTGTCTATTTGATGAATAATTATTCCAGTCCGGAAATTATAAATATCGGAACCGGTGAAGATTTATCTATTCTGGAACTGGCAAATATAGTGAAAAAATGTGTTGGCTACGAAGGGAAGATCGTCTGGGATTCCTCAAAACCGGATGGCACTCCTAGAAAATTACTGGATGTTTCTAAAATAAAAGCGCTTGGCTGGAAGCCCAGTATTACTTTCGCAAAAGGGATAAAGAAAACCTACGATTGGTATAAAAGCTAAATTAAGTCGCCTTCAGTAAGATCCATTTGTCTGTTGTACACGATTATAAGTGCCACGATAACCCAAAGCCATTTTGAGTACAACAAAGTATCCAAGAACATACTGGAAGTTAATACCCCAAGTAAAATCGGCAATAAAATATATATTTCATTAAATTCTGCGGAGCGGCAATTTTTTATTGATTTAATTATGGTTTTAAGTAAAGCAAAATTTACAAGGAGGAACAATCCAATTCCCCCTGTTAATAATAATTCAAGCTCAAAATTATGAGATACTCTATTATCCAAACCATCTCCATGGATGTCTATGAGCTCATAATATCCCGGCCCATAGCCTAATGGATTTTTTATTACAAAAAATAAGGCATTTTTCCATATGTTCAATCTGTCTTGTCCTGAGGCAAAATCTAAAATTGGCGCAACTCCCGCATCTGTTTTTTGTATATTATTTACGCGCAATTTTATATCATTTTCAGATTTTCGCGGAATAATATAAAAGCCGACAGGGAAAGATATAAGTATAAGAAATATTATTACCGCTAATCTTTTCTTGGACATTTTTGGTATAAGTAAAAATATTAATGCCCCGAACGATACTAAAAGTCCCATTAAGCCGGACCTGGAGCCGCTCCATAAAATTAAACCGACGGAAAAACAAAATAATATAAACAAAAAAACTTTCAATATTGCTTTTTTGTTATCTTTTAATATAAAGAATAAAATTAAAAGAGTTGGTATTATCTGAAAATTTACAAAGAAGTTAGGATCAAGCGACAGTCCTTTAAAGCGTGTGTTGCCATATAGAAAATATTGATTTGAATTGGGGATGTATAAAAGCGGTATGATCAATAAGGAAAACAAAAAACTCAAGAGCGCTTTTTTGGGGAAATTTTTATCATAATTTGAAATCACTATTGTTTCTATTAAGAAAAGAGCATCCATTATTATGTGGCAGTATTCCTTGATTGTAACCATCGTGGGTATAAACCTTAAAATAAAAAAACTGGCAATTGTGCCTAACAATATTGCTCCAAAACATATTACGACATACAGTACTTTTTTTCTTTCCTCAGATATGTCTATCTCTTTTTCTAGGATAGCAGTGACAAAAAATAAAAAACTTGCCAACAAAAAATAATCGCTTATTTTCAATGGTCCCAGAAACGATATTTTACTGATAAAAATAGTGGAAATTGAAACCAAGAGGAGGATGCTGGAGATTTTTATAATTTTTGTCATATTCTATATATATAGTACAATACATTATAATGATAAAAATATCAATTTATGAAAAAAGTATTAATAATTAATACAACCTTGAATAAAGGGGGGGCCGCAAGAGTTGCCTGCGGTTTGTTTGAAAATCTAAATTCAGATTTTGATGTTTTTTTTGCCTATGGGCGGGGCGTAAAAAGTCCTATCGCCAAAACATTTTATTTTGGGAATAAGCTTGAAATGTTAATTCATATTTTTTTAGTTAGATTCTTTGGCCTGGAGGGCTTTGGTAGTTATTTTTCAACCAAAAAACTGATTAATTTTATAAGAAGAGAAAAATTTGATTTAATCAATCTGCATAACATACACGGGTATTATTTAAATTTCTTTACCTTAATCAAATTTATTCAGAAAGAAAATATTGCTGTCGTCTGGACTTTCCATGACGAGTGGCCTATCACATGGCTGCCTGGGCATAGTTTAGGGTGCGAACATTGCAAGATGGGTACGGGCAAATGTACGAACGCTTATTCATATCCGAAGAATTATTTTCCAATATTTGCCAAATTTATGCTAAAAAAGAAAAAAGAAACCTTTCTTAATAATTGGAACCCGTCCATCGTTTGCCCGTCAAATTGGCTTCAAGAAAATATTAGAAATTCTTTTATGAGTAAATTTAATATTAAAGTAATCAATAACGGAATTGATACTGAATTGTTTAAACCGGCAATAAATAAAAATTTCCTGAGAATTAAACATAATTTACCTTTAAATAAAAAAATAATTGTTTTTTCCGCTTCAAATTTGAATGACAAAAGCAAGGGCATTGATTGCATCATTAGTATGGCAAAAAAATTATCCTGCAAGGATTATTTATTTTTAGGAGTTGGCACCGGTAAAATAAAGGGAATTAATAATATTTTAACAACGGGTTATATTTACAACCGAGCCGAGTTTGCCGAAATTTATTCACTGGCTGATTTATTTTGTTTTGTCTCGGCGGTGGAAACTTTTTTTCTGTCAGCAGTTGAGGCGCTGTCTTGCGGTATTCCGGTAATCGGTTATGATATTCCGGCAGTTAGGGAAATAATTTCAAAAGATGTCGGCGTTCTAGTTGAAGCTGGCAACGAAAAAAAATTAATTCAAGCCATAATAAATTTATTTGAAAATGAACAGAAAATATCAGATAAAGAAAACAATAGACGGAAATTAGTTTTAGATAACTATTCACAAGAGCTGTTTTTGAAAAATTACTCCAATTTATTTAATGAAATATTAAAATGAAAATTTCCATTATCACCCCGGCTTACAACAGTGCTAAAACAATTTCCCGCACCATTCTGAGCGTAATAAATCAAAGTTATTATGATTTAGAATACATTGTTATTGATGGCAACTCCTCTGACGGCACCTTGGAAATTATTAAAAGTTACCAAACTAAAATAAATTTAAAATTAATTTCTGAACCCGATAATGGAATTTATGATGCTATGAATAAAGGGGTCAAACTAGCAAAAGGGGACATTATCGGCATATTAAATTCCGACGATTTTTATGATAATGAAAAAGTTTTAACAATTGTCTCTGAAGCTTTTAGAAATCCAGAAATTGAAGCAGTCTACGGTGATATTACTTATTTTTCAAATGATATTAATAAAGTTACCAGATATTGGAGATCGGGAAATTACAAAGAAAGTAAGTTGAATAATGGATGGATGATTCCTCATCCATCCTTGTTTTTACGCAGATCCGTTTATGATAAATGCGGTTTATTTAGAACTGATTTGAAAATTGCTGCTGATTATGAATTTATTTTAAGAATATTAAAAACTTATAAAATAAAAACAAAATATATATCCTGTGTCTCTGTCAGAATGTATAATGGAGGTGTCTCCGGAAAAAATTTTAAACAAAGAAAAAAGGGATGGAAAGAATTAAAAAATGCCTGGCGGGTGAATAATTTTAAAGTGCCCCATTTTTTTATTTTTAGACGTATCCTGTTCAAGCTTTATCAGTATGTGTAGAAACATATTATATCCATTTTTCTAATTGTTTTTCTCGGTGCTTGCGTGATACATCGCGTGTTTTATTAAAAATAAGAGATGAGATCCTCCGCAAGCTAAAATTATTTTTCTTATTTTTGTCTTTAAAGATACAAAAAGATACCACACAGTTCCTAATATTTTGTTTTTAGATATCGCTAATACTTCCCGGTGGCCCTCCATTTCGTGTATATTTGAAACTCCTCCCACAAGCATATTAGACAGAACCTCATTGGTGAAAACACATTTTTTGTTGTTCAGAGAAATCCTAAGGAACAAATCATAATCTAGGGAATACCTGTATTTTTTATTAAACAGTCCCACTGTGTTATATACTTCTTTTTTTAAAAAAGAAGAAGGATGATTTAAGTGTGGCATGCGATAAGAAATTTTTTTCGTGTATTTTCTGTCAGGAAACACAACAATATTATTTCCTTTTTCATCCCAATATCTTAAAGATCCGACATAAAAATCGGCATTATTTTCAAAATCAAGTTCAGCTATTATTTTTAATGCGTTTAACTCATACCAATCATCGCTATTCATTATCCCGATAATTTCACCGTGAGAAGCCAGGATGCCTTTATTATAAGCATCACTTATTCCTTCGTCTTTTTCACTCACCCAATAAGCGATTTTATCGCTATATTTTTTTATAATATCGATAGTGCCATCGGTAGAACCTCCGTCAATTACTATGTATTCTATGTTTTTATATGTTTGGTTTAATATGGAAAGAATAGTTTTCTCAATCGTTTTTACTGAGTTGAAAGATATAGTTATTATACTAAATAGCGGATTTTCTTTTTTCATTTTAATACCTTTTCAGGCTTGAAGTATAATATTTATGAATAGGGAAATCAAGGTCGGAATGTCGTATATAAATATGCTTTATGATACAATTCGGATATGTTTTACCGCGGAAAGAAAATAACAACAAAAAAGGTTTTAAAATTTATAAAAAGGAAAATGGTTGACGACATTTTTTTTAAGTACTCTTTTAATCTATGGCAAATGTGCGGTTTTCACGTTACCCAAAATTGTTTTTATGAACCCATTCCGGATACAAAAAAGTTGGCGCCGGATACTTTCAAAAAAATATCCAGTCTTTCCGGAGTTGACGTGCACGAAAATAAACAATTGGAAATATTAAATAAATTTAGAAACGAATTTAAAAAAGAGTTTGATTTAATCCCGTTTGATACGAGAAATAAAAATGAATATTTTATAAATAATGACTCTTTTGCTTCGGTTGACGGAGAAATTTTGTATTGCATGATAAGATTTTTAAAACCAAAACGCATTTATGAAATTGGATCTGGGAATTCAACTTTGTTGATTGTTCAAGCGACTGAAAAGAATAAAGAAGAAACAGGTCTTGAATGCGAGATTATTTCGATAGATCCATATCATGACGATATGATTAAAAATATTGCGCCAGGGAAGATTAAATTATTAGTAAAAAAAGTGGAGAATTTAGACCTCTCAATCTTTGATTGTTTGGAAGAAAATGACATATTGTTTATTGACTCCAGCCATGTCCTAAAAATTGGCAGTGATGTCCAATATGAGTATCTGGATTTATTACCCAGGCTTAATAAGGGTGTTTTTGTGCATGTGCATGACATATTTTTACCGGCCGAATATCCCAAGGATTGGGTTTTAAAAGAACACAGGTTTTGGAATGAGCAATATCTTTTGCAGGCGTTTCTTTCGTTTAACGATAGTTTCGAAATAGTACTTGCAAACAGTTATTTACATTTGAAGCATTCGGAAAAATTAAAGGAAACTTTTAATTCCTATGATCGTAATAAAAATTGGCCCGCAAGTTTTTGGATAAAAAAAATAAAATAGTTTCTGTATGTAATTTTTACTTTAATATTTTTCTAGATTTGATAATTAAGAACAAATTGCCGATTGTTTGGGATACGGTTACCGATATTGAGGCTCCATAGATGCCATAACGGGGGATGAGCAAGAGGCACAGAATTAAATCAATAATTAAGGTCACGGAAATAAATTGGACTAATTTTCTTTGTTCACCTAGTGCAAAAAGAGCATTGCTTATAATAATGCCGGGAGCTCCGGTGATTATAGCCAAGGCCATTATTTTTAAAAGAGGAATAGCTAAAATGTATTGTTGCCCAAACGCCAGTTTAAAAACTGGGCCCCCAATCAATAATATCCCCACATTAATGACTAGAGCGATAATCAAAGAAAAATTGAAAGATTTTTTTATTACATTTTTTATTTTATCTTTGTCAGTTAGAGCCATCCGGGAAAATGTCGGTAAAATTGCAATACTTAAAAGAACCGGGATTAAATAAATAATTTGGATAGGTTTTTGAGCCGCCGAATACAATCCTATATTGTGAGAGTTGGTGAACCATCCCAATATGACCATATCAAGGTTGGTCATTAACGTTCCAATAATACTGACTGTGGCTATCGGCCAAGCTTCTTTGAAAATATATGGAACAAGTTTTTTATTGAAAGTTGAAATTAAATTTTTAAAATGCGGGCGCAAAATGTAATACATGATTGCTGTCTCCACGATTCCGGAGATGAGATATGCGTAGGAAATGGAGATAGCTTTCGGATGGTTGGCTATAAAAACAAAACCCAATATCACAAGCAAAGCTGTGGCTGCTATTTTTGTGAAAGCTTCCAGTTCCATTTTCTCAAAAGCGCGGTTGAGAGAATATCCAAATTCTCCCATGCTGTCAAAAAAGAGCATGATAGCGGTGATTGGTATTAATATTTTTACCGCATCGCCATTCTTTATGAAAAAAATTAAAGAAAAAAGAGCTAAACTAGACACCAAAGAGAGCCCAACCTTTAGAAAAAAACTGGTAGAGATATATTCTCTCTCCTTCTCTCCCTTCCTGGCTGTTTCTCTTAAAATCACTGAATTTACTCCTATGTCGGAAAAGATTTCAAATGTCGCCATCAGAGCCAAGGTATAAGAAAAAATACCCCATTCGGATGCTCCGAGTTTTCTGGCGGCATAGATAAAAAGAATTAGTTTCAAAAGCCGAATTCCGATTTCTCCAACAAAAAGCCAGGTTGTATTTTTTATTACCGTTTGTTTGGTGTTAGTGTTCTTTAGAAAAAAATTTTTAATTTGTTCCATATATCTAATGAGGATAGCGTTGCTTTTTTAGCTCTGTTTGCAGGATCTTTTTTCTAAGTGAACTGGACGAGTAATTATGATTACGGCTATTGTAGATGACTTTCATTTCAGGCAATAAATCCCTTGAATAATTTGGCTTATTTTTCCAATCTACTCCCATAAAGCGAATATCTGGTTTTAATTTCTTTAGCAACCCCAGCAAACCTTTTTCGCTTTTGTAAATCATTATCTTATCTATATATCGGCACGCCCTCAGTTGTATCATTCGCTCTTCCAATGACTGGATGGGTTTATTTTTATCCTTTCTGTCTACTGAAGGGTCAATTTCCAACCCGACGATTAAATAATCGCATTGTTTTCTTACTTCTTCCAACATTAGGTAATGTCCGGCATGGAGCAGGTCAAAAGCAGAGCAAGTAAAACCGATAATTTGTTTTATTTTTTTCATATCTAATGTGTGAAAATAATCTGGATTGTCTTCAGAACGATTCCGAAATCAAGAAAAATGTTCTGGTTCTTTATGTAATACAAATCATATTCAAATTTTTCTTTTGAACTTTCTACTGTGTTAGCATATTTATATTTTATTCCCGCCCAGCCGGTAAATCCCGGATGAATGATATGGCGGAAACAATATTGCGGTATACTTCCCTCAAGCAAAGAAACGAATTCCGGGCGTTCTGGTCTTGGACCGACAAAAGATATATCGCCCCGAAGAACGTTTAGCATCTGGGGAATTTCATCTATGTGTAGCTTCCTCATTACTCTGCCTACAGGGGTGATACGATTATCTTTTTTCTCACACCAAGCCGCGCCATTCTTTTCCGCGTTTTCTACCATTGAACGCAATTTATAAAGCCTAAACACTTTGCCGTTTATTCCGACTCTCTCTTGGGCGTAAAATACCGGTCCGCGGTCGTAAGCGTAAATAAAGATTGCGCAAACGAGCAAAAT
>CAZKWN010000006.1:0-2790 GCA_964556605.1 uncultured Candidatus Saccharibacteria bacterium | reverse complement strand
TAAATAAAGATTGCGCAAACGAGCAAAATAGGGGAGGTTATTATCAGGATAATTACGGAAAGGATAATATTCATTAATCTGGAAATGAAATCATAGAGCATGGTTTCTTTTGAATTCACATTTCTTATCATCCACAGCTGGTCTATGCAATCAACCGGAATTTTTTGCAGATATGTCTCGTAGGCCTCCGCGATATCTATGACTTCCACTTTATTTTTGTAAAAACTGGAAATTTGGTCTTGTGAAATTTCACTTGAAGTTTTTTCCAAAATAATCAGAAGATTTTTAAAGTTCGCGCATTTTGGAATTACTTGCGACAGATTGGATTCATGGGAAATTATTTTTAGACCGATTTGCGGATTGGTATTTATGGTTTGCAGGAGTTCGTCAAATGGGCCATTTTCCCCGACGAGGATTACCGGCCGATGGATTTTTTGGGAAAAAAGATGATAGATAGCTCTCCTTATTAAAAAAGAAATTATTCCAAATCCCAAAACCTGAAAGATAAGATTTGTTTTTGGAGAAATCCCGAAAATGGGAACAAAATAAAACAAAAATATTCCGACGACAAAAGAGGTAGAGAGGGCGCTTCCAAATCGTCTCAAGTGGGGTATTGTCGGACTTATTCTTAATATGTCATAAAGCCCGAATAGATAGAAGATTAAAGCCCAAGAGAGGTAGAGAATAGTAAATGGCGCAAAGTGGGCATTTAGCGCCCAAGAATATAAAGGCACCCCGAAACGGATAAAAAGTATAATTAGAAACGATATATAGAAGGCAAAAAAATCTCCCAAAATGATAAGCCACGCCCTTTTCATATATCTTGTATAGTACTTTAATATTTGGCTTCAGTAAAGGAGTGGCAAGGGGCCGGACGCTGGACTTCTGCATCCGACGTCGGACACCTGTTTTGCAGATGTCCGACGTCTGCATTGGGGTTGACTTTGTTATTTCTTGGTAGTTTTGATAGAATTGAGTCATGTGGGACATTTTTTTTAAAGCATGGTTTTTTATAATAATTATGCCTATTCTTCTGGCTCAAGAGGGTTACAGGAAATTAGAAAAATACTTTGTAAATAAAGGCTACACAGTGGACTGGATATATAGCATTTATATTTTGCTTATCATCCTAATCCTCTTCCTCGTCATCCTGCTCCTGGAAGGGTACCGGTAAAATTACCGACGTTGGACGTCTGTAAAAATTTACAGACGTCCAACGTCTGCGGAGTTTTCCACAACTTCATGAAGTTTTTTAATATGCCTATGAGATAATACTCGTGTCGTATTTTTTGATTTAAATATTATGAATAATTTACAGACGTCCAACGTCTGTAATAATTTTTTTATTTTATATGAGAAAAAATCCGCTTATAACTAATCAATATTATCACGTTTACAATAGAGGAGTTGATAAAAGAGATATTTTTATGAGCAAGAAAGATCTTAATCGTTTTGTTTTAAGTGTAAAAGTGTTCAATACAATCAGTCCAACCGGAAGCGTTAGGAATAAAACGGACGTTGGACGTCTGCGGAGGAAGAGGAAAGAGGGTGTTCTGGTTTCTATCGTTTGCTATTGCTTTAATCCTAATCATTTTCATCTTATTTTAAAACAAGAAGCAGACGGCGGTATTTCAGAATTTTTGAAACGGCTATTGGGCGGATACACAAAATACTTCAATTTGACGCACAAACGCAGCGGAGCCTTGTTTCAGGGCAGATTTAAGTCGCACTTAATAGACAATGATCAGTATTTTTTGAAGATTTTTCCATATGTTAATATAAATCATTTAATTCATAATATTCCGGAAGAAAAAAGCAGTTTGATTTTATGCAGTGATAAAGAATATGAAAATATGAATTTTAATATAGTTTCCAAAAAAGAAGCGGACAATCTTTTGAATTTTTACGGCAGTAACAATAATTTTAAAAATGAATGCCTAAAGGTGGCTTGTATGATTCGAGAGCAGAGAGGAGAGATTCCCATTTTCTTGGAGGAAGATTTTTCCGCAGACGTCCAACGTCTGTAATTTTTTACAGACGTTGGACGTCTGCTAAGTTTTCCACATATTTTTTATTTAAAAAATTTATTTTGATAATATAATTTGTGCATGGAAAAAATAAAAATATCGTTTGCCCGCAGATTTTTAAAAGTAATTATGTGGGTTTTTTTAGTTTTGGTGGGGATATATGTTGTGGCGGTGATTGCTCGCGCAATTTATCTTTATAATAAATCTAAAACAGACGAGCAGACGAACGCGCAAGTGGAAAAAATCCACAACACCAAGCTTACCTTGGACGATGTGATGGGCAAGAATCTTCCGCCGGACCCGGGAGCGCTGGCGGACCAGACTGTCGCTGGAATCGATTCAAATCAAAACGGCATTCGTGATGATGTGGAGCTTGCCGTTTTTAAAGCGTATCCGAATTCAGCAAAAACTAGAGCTGTGCTTTTACAGTATGCTTTGGCTTTACAGATGGAAACAATACAGCCGGTTGTGAATACCACTACGTCGACGGAAGTAGTTCGCGAAGAAGATAGAGCAGAATCTTGTATCGCAGATACTCTTGTACCAAGAAAAAGCCCCGAATCCTCTAGAAGCAGTGCTGATATGAAAAAGATTGATACATATGATGATTTTATTAATAAATTACAAATAAATACAGAAGCAAGAAATAAAGCGCAAGAAAATTTTTACAACGATCTTAGAAGTTATAATTCCTTGGATACAATTTGCGATATTGATTATTCAAAATTATTAGATTAAGTTTTCATAATTTTTTATATGAAAA
>CAZKWN010000005.1:7072-13049 GCA_964556605.1 uncultured Candidatus Saccharibacteria bacterium | reverse complement strand
AGCTTAGTGGCGCGGGCTTTAGCATCGGCTATGGCGTCGGAGAGAAGGGCGACGCGCGCGTCAGGGAGTTTAGAATAATAATATTCAAGAGAAACGGTGGAGAAAAGTATGCCTTGGTCCACTACCAGAGGATTGGTGTTTTTTGATAAGTCGGCGATCTTCCCCACATCGCTTGAATTTACGACAATGTTTTGCGTCAGGTTGTAATTCTTGTTTGCCTGATTGCTGTTGTTGTCATAAATCTCATTCATGAAAATAGGAGCAACGACAATGGATGAATCCGGAATGCCGTTCCCCGAGAGGAAGCTTTTTACGGATGCTAAATCGGAAGCCATTTTTGTGTAGCCGTCTTTGACGGTGGCGAGGGTGACCGTGCGGGTGATGGTGGAAGTCCATTTCACGCTGTCGGAGGTATATTCTTTGGTGGCGGAACCGGTGGTTGAAATATAATCCGTTGCGCGAAGCTTATAAAAAGTAAAAGACGCGATGCTAAAACTTATAATAATAGACAAGCCCAAAATTATCCCGAAAGCTATTTGATTTTTATTGTTGTTCTCCATACCTTGTATTATACCACTAAGTCGAGTTTGCTTATACTGCTTGTTTATTGATAGAATATCTATATGAACTGGGCGTTAAGACGGCAAATATTATTTATCGGCGTGATAATTTTACTATTTGGGTTATTGGGATTTTCCGCGATTTATCCGAAATTAAACAAACCGCCGACGTGCACTGACGGCAAAGAGAACGGAAATGAAACAGGTATTGATTGCGGAGGCTCCTGCCTGAACGCCTGCTTTGACCAGACGATTCCGGTTACTGTTCTTTGGTCGCGGGCCTTTAAGGTGGTGCCGGGGCGCTATAATGCCGTCGCGTATATTGTTAACCACAACAAGAATGACGCGGCAGAGGGGGTGAGCTACAGGTTTCGTTTTGCCGATGCGAACAATATTTATATAGGCAAGCGCGAAGGGACAACTTCCATTCCTCCGTCCGGCAATTTTGCCATTTTTGCTCCGGCGATAGATGTCGGTAATTCCACTCCTGTTTATACAACCTTTGAATTTACTTCCACACCAGAGTGGCTGCAGGTTTCCCAGAATAAGATTGACCAACTGAAAGTTTTAACTTCAAATCTAGAGCTTATGAATGTGGACACCAGCCCAGAACTCTCGGCCGTAATAAAAAATACTTCTCTTTTTACTATTCCGGGGGTAAGCGTGGTTGCAATCCTTTACGACAAACTGGGCAATGCCATATCCGCCAGCAACACTTATTTAGACGAGCTCAATCCGCTTCAAACCAGCCAGATTAACTTCACCTGGCCGCAGCCGTTTGGAAGCCCTGTGGTGGCGCAGGAGCTTATTCCGATGTACGATATTTTCTCTGTTAAACTTCAATAGACTATGGCATAAAAAGCTCTTAAAAGAATAGACTGGCTCTTAGTTTTTTTTATAATTCCGATTATGCTGGCGGGACTTGTGACCATGAAGTCTTTTTCCCCAATGGAAGCGACGGGGAATTTTTTTAGCAAACAAATTATCTGGGCGGTTTTGTCTTTCGCCGTATTTTTCCTCTTTTCTTTTATTGATTTTCGCTTTTTAAAGGAAACGAAAGTTCTGGTATTTTTGTTTTTACTGACGTCTTTCATGCTATTGGTGCTCGGCGTATTGGGGCATATTTCGCACGGCGCCAAGAGCTGGTTCAGCTTTGGTTCGGTCGCCTTTGAACCGGTTGATTTGATGAAGCTGGTGCTGGTGCTGGTTCTAGCGAAATATTTTTCCCGCCGGCACGTGGAAATCCGGGACATCAAGCATCTTTTTATTTCCGGACTTTATGCGTTCATACCTTTAGTCTTGGTTCTGCTCCAGCCGGACTTCGGTTCGGCTATGATTATACTTTTCATCTGGCTCGGAATGGTGCTTGTTTCCGGAATTTCAAAAGTTCATTTATTTGCCGTGTTTGCGATCGGCATTGTGATTTTCGCGTCGCTTTGGTTCGTCGCTTTCAAGCCGTATCAAAAGGCCCGCATTTATAATTTTATAAATCCGCTGACCGATATTCATAAAACCGGCTACAACGTATTTCAGTCTACGATTGCCGTCGGCTCGGGGGAGCTCATGGGCAAGGGTCTGGGCTTCGGTACGCAGTCAAGATTGAAATTTTTGCCGGTGCCTCAGTCGGATTTTATTTTTGCCGCTTTTGCCGAGGAATGGGGTTTTGTCGGTTGTGCCCTCGTCCTTCTTCTTTACTGCCTGGTGATTTGGAGAATCCTGCGTTCCGCGTCTTTCGGGGCGTCTAATTTTGAAATACTTTTCGGCATGGGTATTGCTATTTACTTTATGGGCCATATACTCGTTAATGTGGGAATGAATATAGGAATCATGCCGGTCACGGGAATTCCATTGCCGTTTATGAGTTATGGCGGTTCGCATTTATTAACCGAATTTGCCGGATTGGGAATTTTAATGAGCATGCGCAGGTATGGGAGAAGCGCACACAAAGATGACACAAAAAACGAGTTCTTGGGGGTATGATGATATGCCTGTCCGCCCTTGGCGGAAAGAATGCCCGCCAGAGGCGGGTAAAAATTTTTAGGAGTTTAAAAATTATGAATATAATTGACGGAAAAAAATTAAGAAACGAAATTTTGGCTGATATAAAAAAAGAAGTGGCGAATTTACACTTCGTTCCTGTTTTCTGCGATGTATTGGTGGGCGACGATCCCGCCAGTATCCAATATGTGCGGATGAAAGCCAGGTACGCGGAATCAGTCGGCATCAAATTCCATAATGCGAATTTTCCCGCGTCCATCACCACGGATGATTTAATAAAAGAAATAAAAATTTTAAATAAATTTCCAAACATGTGCGGGATTATCGTCCAGCTTCCTCTGCCGGCTCACATTGAACGACAGGCGATTTTAGACAGCATTGATTCCAATCTGGATGTGGATTGTCT
Organism: uncultured Candidatus Saccharibacteria bacterium; assembly: GCA_964556605.1. Taxonomy (GTDB): domain Bacteria; phylum Patescibacteriota; class Minisyncoccia; order Phycocordibacterales; family UBA9973; genus UBA9973. The sequence continues at coordinate 10,085 of CAZKWN010000005.1, read as the reverse complement.
CGGGTCCTCAAAGAGCGAGCAGTTCTATAAAGGCGAAACGGAAACAGGCTTTCCGACGGCTCTCGCTTGCGTGGCGTTGCTTGATTCCATAAATTTGAATTTAGAAGGTAAGAATGTAGCCGTACTTGGACAAGGGCTTTTGGTAGGGAAGCCGGTTACCGCATTGCTTAAATTTAGAGGATTAAATCCCGGAATAGTCAGAAGCAAAACTGAAAATAAGGAAGAAATCATAAAAAACGCCGACGTTATTATATCCGGCATGGGGCACGGAAAATATATTACAGGTGATATGATTAAGGAAGGAGCGGTATTGATTGATGCAGGCACTTCCGAATCTGATTCGGGCATAGTAGGTGATGTCGATTTGGAGTCGGTAAAAGATGTGGCCAGTTATGTTTCACCCGTGCCCGGCGGAGTCGGCCCGGTAACCGTGGCGATGCTTTTGAAGAATGTATTAACAGTAGCGAAAAAATTAAAATGAATACCACAATCTTTTTCTTTTTTTATAACTTCGCTCATCAATCGCAAATCGCCGACAAAATAATTGTTTTTTTTGCCGTTTATTTTCCGTATCTGGTAATTGTTTTAGCCGCGATTTTTCTTCTTTTTCATCACGAAGTTTTTCAAGCGGAGAAACCATTTCAAGTTTTTCTACAAAAGAAAAAAGAAATTCTGCTGGCTTTTTTTGTGGCTATTTTGGCTTATTTAATATCCAGTATTTTAAAAATTTTTATCCACATTCCTCGGCCGTTTGACGCGTTTTCTTCCGTGCACTCGCTCATTTCGGAAACAGGTTTCGGCTTTCCGTCCGGCCACGCGACGTTATTTATGGCTTTGGCGGTTTCTATTTTCTTTTATCACAAAAAAGCCGGCTATGTCTTTATGTTCTTTGCATTATTGATAGGCCTGGCGAGAGTAATGGCCGGCGTACATTTTCCTGCCGATATTTTGGGCGGATTTATTCTCGGCGCATTGGTTGCATTTCTGGCGAAAAATGTGTAATATATCGTTATATTTATATGTGGAGGAAAATTGCTTTAGCTTTAATAATACTTATCTTAGGCACGGGAGTGGCCCTTTTTGTTGTTAAATCCCAGCCTAGTTTAAACAAAAATTTTGCCAATGCCGGTTCATTTTTGAAAAACCATCCATTCCGCTTGGGGTTGGATCTTTCCGGAGGCACTCATTTGATTTATAAAGCTGATGTCAGCGCTGTCCCCGCCGGCCAAGTCGGAGATTCAATGGATGCCCTCAGGGATGTGATTGAAAGACGCATAAATCTTTTTGGAATTTCCGAGCCGGTCGTGCAGGTGCAGAACGGCGGATTTGTTTCCGGGGCGGGGGAGGAACTCACAGTTGACCTGCCGGGTGTGACCGATGTCAAACAAGCCGTCGCGATGATCGGGCAGACTCCGCTTTTAATTTTTGAGACAGAAGCTCCGCCGGCCACGCAAACTGCAACCGTTGGCAAAGACGGTAAAATAACTTTAAATGCTCCGGTGGCAGGTCCTCAATTTGTTCCCACACAGCTTACCGGGCGATATCTGCAAAGAGCGACCCTTACTTTTGACAACAACAATGCGCCGACAGTTTCTCTGCAGTTTGACGCCGCTGGCACACAGCTCTTTGATCAGATTACGAAGGACAACATAGGGAAAAATGTGGCTATTTATTTGGATGGCGCTCCGATATCTGCTCCTGTCGTAAGGGAAGAAATTCCCAACGGGCAGGCCGTGATTTCCGGAAGCTTTACTCCGACCGAAGCCAAGCAACTCGTCGGCCGTCTTAATTCCGGAGCTTTGCCGGTGCCCATCACTCTTCTTTCTACTCAAACCATCGGAGCTATTTTGGGAGACAATGCGGTACATGCCGGAGTCAAAGCCGCGATAATCGGATTTATATTAATCGCCCTTTTCCTGATTCTTTTGTATCGCTTGCCGGGGTTGGTGGCGACTGTTTCCCTTTGCATATTTATTTCAATCATCTTGGCGCTTTTCAAACTCTTGCCGGTCACTTTGACGGCGGCCGGCATTGCCGGATTTATAATTTCTATCGGAATAGCCGTTGACGCAAATGTGCTTATTTTTGAACGTATCAAGGAGGAAATGCGCTCGGGCCGCACTATTAACGAAGCTGTCTCCGTCGGTTTTTCCCGGGCATGGTTTTCAATTCGGGATTCAAATATTTCAAATTTTATTACAGCGGTTATTTTGTTCTGGTTCGGCACATCCTTAATCCAAGGTTTTGCTTTTACGCTCGGACTGGGGGTTATCGTCTCAATGTTTAGCGCGATTGTGACCACCCGGATATTTTTGGGGGCGCTTAGTTTTGTGGGGGAGGGAAAGTTCGCCAGATTTTTGTTTTCAAGCGGATTTAGCCTGACGTCCGAAAAATAACTTTATTACTAGAACCTAGAAACTATAACCTAAAACCTAATCTATATGTTTATAATAAAACACAAAAAAATATTCATCGGCATCTCCACAGCATTGGTCGTCCTTTCTTTGCTGTCATTATTTATATTTGGATTAAAAATAGGAATTGACTTCAAAGGCGGGGCACTGACGGAAGTTGTCTATAAAACTTCGCGTCCGTCGCAAAATGATTTAGCGGAACCTTTAACCGCGCTCGGTTTCGGCGCTATCTCCCTCCAGCCGACCGGAGATTTGGGTTATATTGTGAAGTCCCGCGATTTGAGCGATGCAGAACACACTGCCTTATTGCAGACACTATCGGGAGGTAATAATAATTCTCTTACCGAGCTGAGCTTTGATTCAATCGGACCATCGGTCGGCAAGGAGCTTACCAGAAAGGCAATTTTGTCCATCATCTTAATTTCTCTGGCGATTATTTGTTTCATCGCTTTTGCTTTCAGAAAAGTTTCCAGACCTATTTCTTCCTGGAAATACGGCATCATCGCTATTGTCACGCTTCTGCATGATGTCGCCATTCCGGTCGGATTGTTCGTCATTCTTTCTCATTTCTACGGCGCCGAGGCGGATACTCTTTTCGT
>CAZKWN010000005.1:0-6972 GCA_964556605.1 uncultured Candidatus Saccharibacteria bacterium | reverse complement strand
GCCGGAATGTTCTTCGGCACATATTCTTCTATTTTCTTGGCTTCGCCTCTATTGGTCTTGGTGGAAGAGTGGCAAAAAAAGAAATAAGTGGTATCATAAACTCATGATATACATTTTAATTATTTTGGCAGTCGTGGTTTTGTGGGCAATACTCGCTTTTAACGGCTTAGTTTCGCTTAATAATCGCGCGAAAGAAGCTTGGGCGGACATTGAAGTTCAATTAAAAAGAAGATACGATTTGATTCCGAATTTGGTAAACACCGTCAAAGGCTATGCGACTCACGAAAGTTCCGCCTTTGAGAATGTCACAAAAGCGCGCTCGGCCGCGATGGGAGCCGGCGGTAATTTGGCGGATAAAGCCGGAGCGGAAAATATGCTGACGGGCGCGCTCAAAAGCGTGTTTGCCATCGCTGAAGCATATCCGGACTTGAAAGCCAATCAAAATTTCCTGGCGTTGCAAAACGAACTTTCCGATACGGAAAATAAAATTCAGGCGGCGCGCAGGTTTTACAATGCCAATGTCCGCGACTTGAACATAAAAATCCAATCATTCCCTTCAAACACTATCGCTTCCGTATTTCATTTCTCTCCGGTGGAATTGTTTGACTTGGCGGAAAATGATGCCGCTCAAAATCCCGTGGAAGTAAAGTTTTAATCTTATGGATAACGAAGAGCTTTTAAACATTCCCAAAGAGGCGGATCCGGTACTGTCGGATTTCGTCGCAAGCCTTGAGGGAGGAGAAAAGCGATTTTTCCCTCGCTATTTTTCCTGGAAAAATTTGGGTTTTGCCGCGATAGGATTAATTTGCGCGGTCTTTTTGTATTTCTGCATCAAAACTTTGCAATCTTTCAGCTTCAGTGAAATTTTCAGCACTCGGGAGGTGCAAAATAGTCCTTCTTCAAGCTCAGGACAAGCTAGCTCATCGCCCAATGACTCGACTGGAGCAGGCGCAGTTCCGGCTAAAAATACCGGAATTCAAAATTGCGGAAATAGTACAGCCCCAAGTTTAAATGATCCTTCAACCTATGAGAACGATCCGGTACTTTCTTGCTTGGGGGCTAGCGCCGTTTACTGCACCAACGCCGCTGGCATTCTGGAAGATAACTTTTTTCCGACACTTTTTCAAATCACAAATAATCAGGGCGTATGCAGCTTTAAATTATCATATAGGGAGGACAGCACTTTGGTTGACATTACCGGCAAAAAACTGGCCGGACAATATATCTCGTGCCCGATTGATATCGTCAAAGCGACAGACAACACCGCCTCCTCGGCTTCAGTGTTTACTGCGCCAGACAAGACCGATTTGAGGAAATACGCGAGTCAGATATATTTTTACGGGACCTTGGGATTGTTTGTGGAAAATAATCTTGACGTAAATAAAATCCAAGCTCTGGGTTGCAAAGGGGACTATATCCAGTCTATAATAGCGAGTTACAGCGCGGCCAAAGCAAAATAAAATTAATTAATATGGCAACAACACTTTACACGGAACAATCAAAAAACGTCACGAAAACTTGGCTGCTGATGGCCGCCTTTTTCGTCGTGGTTATCGCTATCGGCTGGCTGTTCAGTGTTTATTTCGGCAATCCGGATATTCTGTACTTTTTTGTCGACTTCAGCATATTGATGAACATTTTTTCCTATTGGTATTCGGATAAAATTGTTTTAAAGCTGGCGGGCGCGAAAGAAGCCAGCCGAGCCGAAAATTTTGATTTATACACGACCGTGGAGAATCTGGCCATCACCGCCGGGCTGCCGATGCCGAAAGTTTATATCGTCACCGATCCGGCGCCGAATGCTTTTGCCACCGGAAGGGACAAAGAACACGCAGTCGTTTGCGCTACGACCGGACTTCTGGCTATCCTTGATAAAACAGAATTAGAGGGCGTGATTGCACATGAACTTTCACATGTCGGCAACCGGGACATGTTGCTTTCAACCGTCGTTGTGGTGCTGGTGGGCTTCATATCCATTCTGGCTTCTTTTTTTAGGAGAAGTTTAATTTTTGGCGGGGGACGTAGAAATAATAATGAAGGGGAAGCGGGGGCTGTTATATTTATCGTTGAAATTATTTTATCAATATTAGCACCCCTGATCGCCGTTCTGATACAGCTGGCTATCTCCAGAAAGCGCGAGTTTTTGGCGGATGCATCCGGAGCCTTGCTTACCCGTTATCCGGAAGGTTTGGCCAGCGCGCTTCGTAAAATTTCTCAATACAGCGCTCCGATGATTCATCAATCTGATGCTATCGCGCATCTTTACATTGCCGACCCCAAAGGCTCAAGACTCGGCAAAAAAATCAGTGGTCTTTTTGCCACCCATCCGCCTATAGAGGAGAGAATTAAGGCACTAATCGGATAGCTTCGCTTGGTGTAAATTTTTTCCTCCTGCGCCCTTCATTGGGCGCATTTTGGGGAACAAAGCGGGACCCTCGGAGATAAAAAATTTACACCAAGCTGCGCTTTTGCTATACTCTCTAAATGGACATAAAAGACGTGGAAAACCTTGCCAATCTTGCCAGATTGGAGCTTTCGGAGAACGAAAAAAAGGAAATGCTTTCCGACATGGACAGCATTTTGGGATATGTAAAGCAAATTGAATCCGTCAAAGATGATAATGCAAAAGAAGATTTTGTTCTGAAAAATGTCTGGCGCGAAGATAAAATAGAAGCGCGCGATTTTTCTTCTGAACTTATTGTTGAGCAATTTCCCGATTCTCAAGATGGATTTTTGAAGGTTAAGAAAATATTATGAACTTCGCCTGCCATAAATTTTTTCCTCCTGCGCCCTTCTTTGGGCGCATTAAGGGAAACAAAGCGGGACCCTCGGAGATAAAAAATTCATGGCAGGCTTCGTAAAATTATGGATTTAAAAAATTTGACAATTACAGAAGCAAGAAAGAAACTGGACGAAAAAGTTTTTTCGGCTGTGGATTTGGCGCAGGCGTATTTGAGCGAGATTGAAAAGAAAAACAAGGAGTTGAACGCGTATCTGGAAGTTTACGATGATGTACTAGAGCAGGCAAAAGCGGCCGACACCCGGATTGCAAAAGGAGAGTCGTTTCCATTGCTCGGCATACCGCTCGCGATAAAGGACGTTATTTTAATTAAGGGTAGGAAAGTTTCGGCGGCGTCAAAAATTTTGGAAAATTACGAGGCATCTTATGACGCGACTGTTATAGCAAAATTAAAAGAACAAGGAGCGGTATTTTTGGGCCGGACTAATACTGACGAATTTGCCATGGGAGGCTCCACGGAAAATTCAGCTTATGGGGTGACAAAAAATCCTCATGACACGTCGCGGGTAGCCGGCGGGTCTTCCGGCGGGTCCATCGTGGCGGTGGCCGCCAACCTTGCCTTGGGAGCGCTTGGTTCCGATACCGGCGGTTCCATTAGAGAGCCGGCTTCGTTTTGCGGGGTAGTCGGAATGAAGCCGACCTATGGCAGGGTGTCGCGTTACGGCCTGATTGCCATGGGTTCGTCGCTCGATTGCATCAGTCCGGCCGCAAAGAATACGGAAGACGCGAAAATTATTTTTGACGCTATCTCCGGGCATGATGCGCTGGACAGCACTTCCATTTCGGATGCTCCGACCTCTTCCCAAGGACCGTCCTTTACCATTGGTGTGCCGTGGAGTTTGGTAAATGGGGAGGGGGTTGATGCGAAAGTCAAGGAAAATTTTAAGCAATCAATTGAAAAACTGGAAAAACTTGGCTTTAAAATAAAAGATATTTCCATAAAAAATCTGGATATGGCTCTGGCGATTTATTATATTATTATGCCGGCGGAATCATCCACCAATTTATCCCGTTTTGATGGCGTTAGATATGGCTTGCACAAAGATGGGAAAAATCTACTCCAAGATTATTTTCTGACCCGCGGGGCCGGCTTTGGAAAAGAAGTTCGCCGGAGAATTCTGCTCGGTACTTATGTGCTTTCCGCCGGATATTATGACGCCTACTATGGCAAAGCTCTGATTGCCCGCGATATTTTGAAAAAAGAATTTACCAAAGCTTTTACCGAAGTTGACCTCATTGCCACCCCGACGGCGCCTTTTGTTGCCTGGAAAATAGGGGAGAAGAGCGACCCGCTGTCCGTATATCTGGCGGATATTTTTACCGTGACTGCCAACATTGTCGGCGTGCCGGCCATCTCTGTGCCTTCCGGATTTTCGGAGGTGGCAAATAAAAAATTGCCCTTGGGAATTCAGTTTATGGCGCCTCACGGGGCGGAGGAGTTGCTGTTTGAAGTTGGAGGGAAATTTGAGGGGGAAATCTAACTCAATCCCTCCCTAACCCTCCTTACAGGAGCAGTACACCTTTTGGATTCTTTGCTTTGCAAAGATATCTCAAAAGGTCTTGCGCTTGGGTCCCCACCCCAAGCTCACCCTTTGTCAAGGGAGGGAAATACAAAATATATAGTCCCCCTGACAAGGGGATTTAGGGGATTGTATTTTTGTGATACAATTATATTATGTATCCAGCCAGCCAAAATCCTCTTATTCAAAACACATTTCTTGGTTCAAAATACTTTGACCCGGGGTTTTGGTTTAATAATGGAATTACCTTTTTTCATAATCTTTGGATTTTCGTTTCAAACCCGGACGCGATAGTTTTGGAAAAAACTCTCCTTTTTTTCCTTGCGACGTTTTTCCTGGCGATTATTTGCTATACTGTCGTCCGCATGTTTGAAATCAGAAAAAAAGAACACGCGCATCTGCATCACGAGATTGCGCAATACGCGCACAACAAAGCCGAATACGAAAAGAGATTGCATGAGGATGTCGGAGGTTCAAAAAATCCGCACTGGGGCCAGACTCTGACTTATCTTTTCTCCCAGCATGCGAGCGATTGGAAGCTCGCGATTATTGAAGCGGACACGATGCTGGAAGGCCTGCTCACCCAATTGGGATTTGCCGGCGAGAGCTTGGGCGATAAATTAAAATCCGCCAATCAGCAAAATTTTCGGGAGTTGACCACCGCTTGGGAAGTGCATACTATCCGAAACAGAATTGCCCACGAAGGTTTGGCTTTTGAAATGACTCAGCACGAAGCCAAAAGAGTCATCGCTTTGTACGAGCAAATTTTTCACGCCTACGGGTATATTTAAAATTGTTGAAAACCGAGCTTTCAACATTTTACGTTTTTTTGATGCGCGACCGAGCGGATTTGAACCGCCAACCTCCCGCGTGACAGGCGGGTGCTCTAACCAGTTGAGCTACGATCGCAATACTTTTTATCAAGGTTTGACCTCGATGTGTCGGGGGTGGGGATCGGACCCACGACCTCGGGCTTATGAGTCCCGCGCTACTACCAACTGAGCTACCCCGACAAACATAATTAGGATAGCATATTTCAGACGATTTTCAAATTTTTATTTGCTTAAATATGATTTATGTTATAATATCAAAAGCATATAGCGGGATAGAGAAGAGGCATCTCGCAAGGCTCATAACCTTGAGACGGCCGTTCGATTCGGCCTCCCGCAACAATTTTAAAATGTTGAAAACCGAGCTTTCAACATTTATAATATATGAATGAGAATAAACCATATATCAGCCGGAGAGTATTATCACGTATTTAACAGAGGAAATAACAAGCAAATTATATTTCTAGATAATAGAGATTGGGCTCGATTTTTATTTTTAATTATTTATTTACAGTCGCCTGTTGTTTTTCAAAACTTAGGCCGTCAGGTTTCTTATTTTGTTAAAAACCGAGCTTTCAACATTAGCGAAAAAGAAGAAAATAAGATAATAGAAAAACGCTATGTGAAGCTTGTAAATTTTGCCTTGATGCCAAACCATTTTCATCTAATCTTACATGAGCTGGAAGAAGGTGGCACAGCGCAATATATGCAAAGAGTCCTGTGCGCTTACACAAAATACTTCAATGTAAAATACCAGAAATCCGGTCATTTGTTTCAAGGTCCATACAAGGCAGTTCACGTTAAAAACAACAGACAGCTTTTGTATCTTTCAACTTATGTCCACAAGAATCCCATAGAAATTCCTTTATGGAAAAATAAAGAAGATCTTTATCCGTGGTCAAGCTACCAAGATTTTATAAAAGAAAACAGATGGGGGCAACTACTGGAGCAAGATATTATTGTCGGGCAATTTTCCAGCGAAAAAGAATATGATAAATTTGTAAAATCCAGCCCTGCAAAAGAAATTGTGGAAAATCTAGATGGGGAATCCTTAAAATGTTGAAAACCGAGCTTTTAACATTTTCTATTGTGTTGTCGTAGCATCGGTCGCCGGAGCTTGCGCGGTTGTCGCCGGCGCGGAAGCTGTGTCTCCGGAGGAAGAAGAGGCTTGGGCGCTAGCGTCGCTTACGGAAGAGGAAGAAGATGATGGCGATGAAGAAGAATCGGAAGGCGCTGGAGTGTTGGAAACCGAGCTTTCAACATTTGCGGTATCCGGAGTTGCCCCGACCGTAGTCGGGGTCCCGACAGGGGTCGGGATGGTTGTGTCAGGGGTTTCAGCCGAAGGCTGACCAGCCTCCGGCTGGGGCGTGGTTGACGGAGTGTTGGAAACCGAGCTTTTAACATTTGTGGCATTCACTAGCAGAGCGTCAAGCTGGGCTTTGGTGATGCAGGTTTTGGCGCCGGAGGCATCCGAGACGCAGAGGTTTTGCGTATCAATTTGTTTGGCAAAAATGTCGGCAATGCCGTTCCCCGCATCCGCCAGCCACGTGCCTATCGTTGTCTTGATATTAGTCCAGAAAGCGGTGACGAATGATTCTGCCGGAGAACCCGGGAGAGGAGCGGCCGTGCCTGCTATTCCTTCCAGATTCAAATTCATTTCCTGAATCGCGCTGATGGCATACGGCATGAGCGGAGCGTAAGAGAGGGACTTGTAGCCGGTGACCGGGTCAGTTGTGACCATCTCCGGGAAGACTTTCTCAAATTCCTGAGCGATGAATCCGCCGACCAACGGATCGCTACTGCTCTGCCAGTCGTAATGGAA
>CAZKWN010000004.1:10277-13380 GCA_964556605.1 uncultured Candidatus Saccharibacteria bacterium | reverse complement strand
AGGACATCAGCTTTTCAAGCTGGTAATCTGGGTGCGATTCCCAGTAGGGTCACAGCTACGAGCGGAGAGGAGACGTGGCTGAGATGGGCGAGGAATGAACTGCTTCATTCCGAGCCGGCACGAAGTGCCGACCACGAAGCTATGGTATTGCGCAAGCAATCTCCGTTTGAGCGAAGCGAATATACGGAGACGTGGCTGAGTGGTTGAAGGCACCGGTTTCGAAAACCGGCATCGGGGCAACTCGATCGTGAGTTCAAATCTCACCGTCTCCGCGAGTAAAGTTGTTAACTGGCGTACGATTTTTTCATACCATTTTCATCTTCAAAAGGTACAAAAAACAAGGACGTATATTCTTTGGATCGGAAGAAAGGGGAGATTCGACAATCAACAATTATGCTTGGAAAGTTCCGCGACGAGCAATTGATCGTATTAGAGCAACACCTTGACCAAAGGTTTGAGAAACCCTTCGCGCCAAAATGCGCGAAGACGCGAGGGCAACTTTTGAAAGAGAAGCGAAAGCTCTTCTTAAGGGAATTAGAATCCTAACCGATGAGTTTGCTCTCGATTTCAGCGCAGGAATGGCAAAGTTCCAAGAAATGCAGCGGGGCGGAAAGCCTATCCTGTCTTTGGAAATCTTTGAAAAAACTATGAAGAAGAGTCTATGTGACAGAATCGGATTCCTCAAGAAAGTTTTTGAAAGATTCGCGCAAAACCGCCACCATTATCTGCGATAGATGAGTGGTGTGCAATCTAACTGCCCGCTAGGTCCTTGGGACTTTTAGCGGGTTTTTTCGCGGTATTTTTATTTTGTATTCAGGTGAAGGTAAATATCTTCCAGCGCTTTTACGGCGTCGCCGGCGGCGATGTTGTTCTGATGGTAGAGGATGTTGGTGCAGTCGCCGGCCGCCCAGATGCCCTTGGTTTCGGTCTTTTGGGACCACGCGTCAATTTTTATTCTGCCGAATTCATCCATAGGCACCAATCCTTTGACGAAGCCGGTATTCGGAATTTGCCCGATTTCCATGAAAACGCCGGAGACTTTAAGCTCTTTTTGCTCACCCGTAATTTTGTCTTTATAAATCAATCCATCCACAAATTTTTCTCCTTGCACTTCCACAATTTCCGCGTTTTTGATGGCTGTCATTTTTGGATTTTGTAAAACTTTTTCAACGGTAATTGCATCCGCCCGAAAAGCATTGCTTCTGTTTAAAAGAGTGACGGATTTGCAGTAGGCGAGTAATTGCGAGGCAGATTCAAAAGCGGCATTGCCGCCACCCACCACCGCCACGTCCATGTCGGTGAAAAGGGGGCCGTCGCAGGAAGCGCAGTAGGTGAGGCCTTTGTGTTCTAGTTCGTCCGCATTTTTTGCCACAAGCCTTCTGTGGTGGCTTCCGGTAGCTATTAGGATTGTTTTGGTCAAAAATTCTTCGCCGGATTCGGTTTTAACTTTGAATGCGGACTCCGTTACCGACGTCCAACGTCGGGATTCTTGACGTTGGACGTCGGTAACTTTATCTCCTTCCTTCACTTTCAAAGTAGAATCTTTATTTTCCGCACTTTCCGCGTTGGCCAATACATGCTTTTTGAAATTAGAAGCAAGCTCGTTGCCGGAGAGGAAAGTGGTGCCAATCCAGTTAAAAATTCTTTCGGACACGACGCTTTGTCCGCCCCATTCGGAAGTGATAAAGAGCGTTTGCAGTCTTTTACGGGCAGCATAAACAGCCGCCGCACTGCCGGCCGGTCCGCCTCCGATAATTATTAGGTCGTATGTCATCTATTTATTATACACTAGTCGTCAAGTTTTATTTCTTGTTGCGTCTCAAGAAAGCCGGGACAGCGCCCCAGTCGTCAACGACGTCTTCAATCACTTCATCTTTGAGTTCTTTCTTTTCTGTCTTTTTAATGAAGTCATTATTTGTGTTCAAATTTCCATTCAGGATGCTGTTATGTATTTCTTTTTTTACCATCGCCGGACTTTCATCTTTTAAAAGCGTTCCGGTAGGGGTAAAGAGGCTTTTGTGAGGCATATCGGCGGGGAAGTTGGTGGCGATGACGGTAACTTTTATTTCTCCCTTTTTCAATTTCTCGTCATGAATCGTTCCGAAGATAACTTTCGCGTCTTTGTCAATTGATTCGGTGATTATTTTTGCCGCTTCCTGGATTTCATTAATGGTCAAATCATCTCCGCCGGAAATGGCAAAGAGCACTCCTTTGGCGCCGTGGATTGAGATTTCCAAGAGGGGAGAGTTTATGGCGGCCAGAGCTGCCTTTTCTGCCCGCTTTTCTCCGGAACCTACTCCTATGCCCATGAGCGCGCTTCCGGCATTTGCCATGACGGCCTTAATGTCCGCAAAATCAACGTTTATAACGCCCGGAGTGGTAATTAGGTCGGAAATGCCTTCTACTGCCTGGCGGAGCACATCGTCGCATCTGACGAAAGCGTCTTTAAAATTGGTATTTTTTTCAGCTAATTGAAGCAATTTGTCGTTTGGAATTATAATTATCGCGTCTACTTCCTTAGCCAGCTCCTCAATTCCTTTTTCCGCTATCTTCATCCTCTGATTGCCTTCAAAAAAGAATGGCTTGGTGGTGACTGCCACCGTCAAGATGCCTTGTTCTCGGGCTGCGCGTGCGACGATCGGAGCCGCGCCGGTGCCGGTGCCTCCGCCCATTCCACAGGCGAGGAAAATCATATCCGCTCCTTTGACGACGTCCTGTATTTCAGATTTTGTTTCTTCGGCTGCCTTCTTTCCGATTTCCGGATCCATTCCGGCGCCGAGTCCCTTAGTTAAATTTTTTCCGATGTGAATTTTTTTCTCAGCTAACGAATGATGCAAATCCTGCGTGTCGGTGTTCATGCAAATGAATGAAACGCCTTTGACTTTTGAGCTGATCATATGGTTAACGGCATTCTTTCCCGAACCTCCGATTCCAATCACCATGATGCGCGCGAAACTTTGTATTTCCTGATTTATTTTTGGCATAAATTTTGTTTATAAAAGACTTAGCTTGTATGAAAGCATACTATCACTAGAGCAAAAAAAAGCAAATATTTTACGGCATTAGCTGTTTTATGGTTGATTTTATTGAATTTTTCAGGTCT
>CAZKWN010000004.1:9007-10177 GCA_964556605.1 uncultured Candidatus Saccharibacteria bacterium | reverse complement strand
AATATTTTACGGCATTAGCTGTTTTATGGTTGATTTTATTGAATTTTTCAGGTCTTTGAATACATTTCGGAGCGAACTTTCTCCGTAAGCTTTGTTTTCCTTGCTTATCGTCAAGAGTCCCAGAGCGGCAAACCAAGACGAGTCGCGAAGTCGGGTTTTTGAGTTGCCGAAAATGTCGGTTGTCGCGAGGCTTGAGGGAAGCTTCAGAATGGATCTTGATAATTCCACAAGCAGGGGGATATTTGCGCCGCCGCCGACGAACACTATTCCGGCCGGCAACAATTCCGATCTTTTTATTTTTTTCAAATTTATTTCTATTGATTCAAAAATGTCGCAGAGGCGCGCCTCGATAATCTCGTTTAATTTTTTCTTTGAAAATTCTTCGTCTTCGTTTCCAAGTTTTAAATCATCCGCTTTTTCCAGCGGAATTTTGAATCCCAAAGCAATGTCGTTGGTGATGTCCGAAGAGCCGATGGAAAATGTATTTATGGATATCAATAATCCATTTTCAAACACGGAAAGAGAAGTCGTCTGGTCTCCTATGTCTACGAGCGCCACTCCGACAATTTTTTGTTTTTCGGACAGGGTGATATTGGAAAGGGCTATCGGAGAAGCGATCACGTCTATGGGATCCACTCCGGCTTCCAAGACAGCTTCCAGTAAATCATCATAATGCACGGCAGAATAGGTGATAAAAAGCGCCTTTGTTTCAAGCTTTGTTCCGTGCATGCCTTCCAGCCGGCCCAGCACTTCTTTTCCGTCAAGGCGGTAAGACAGCGGATACGCATGGATAATTTTTCTATTGCCCAGGCTCAGATTATTCTCGCAGTCCTCCATCGTTTTATCCACATCCAGATTTGTGACTTCGCCGTCAGCTTTGGAGACTATTGTTTCGCCCGAGCTCGTTTCGCTTTTGAGCGTCATTCCGGAGAGTGAGATGAAAGCGCGTTTAATTTTTATGTTTGAAGATTTTTCGGCCAAGAGAACGGCGTTTTTTATTGAAGCCGCAACCAGAGCTCCATCCGCGACATATCCGCGCCTGATGCCTTCCGTGGGGTACTCGCCCTCGCCAATAACTTTAGGATTTTTTTCTCCTTTTAGAAATTCTCCGACCACGACCCGCGTCATGGACGACCCTATGTCTATTCCGATAGAAATATTTCTTATCAT
>CAZKWN010000004.1:0-8907 GCA_964556605.1 uncultured Candidatus Saccharibacteria bacterium | reverse complement strand
TTCAAATGAAGCATTCCGTGGATAACTAAAAAATTCAAGAATTCCGGAAAAGTCTTTCCGAATTTTTTCGTTTCTTTCTTCATCACCGCCTTACACAGCAGTATTTCTCCGCTCTGCTTGCTGAAAGGAAAAGACAAGACATTAGTCGGGCTGTCTTTTTTCCTGTATTTTTTATTTATTTCCCTTGATTTATGCTCGGAGATGAAAGCTATTGAGAGGGAATAGTCCTTGCCCAAGATTTCATTTTTTAACTTTGTATACATTACTACTTTGTTGCCATCTTCCCGAGTTTGCGAAGTTTTTCAATTTCTTTTCTTCGGGCCATTCGCTTTAGAGCGCTCTTTTTTATTTTGAGTTTTGATTCTTTCCTTACGCTATAGCGGGCGCCTTTGACCTTGCGGATGATGCCTGATTCCTGAATCCGGCGCGAAAAACGGCGCAAGACGCTTGAATTATTTTCATTTGGATTTTTCCTCACTTCAATTACTGTTTTAGCCATATGGATTTAAGGTTATCATATATATGTAATTTTGTAAAATTTTCCATTTGAAAATTGACTTTTTCGCAAAAAAAGATATTATTTCAAATATGATGCAACAGGCAGGAGATTATATAACTGAAGAAAAGAAGCGCTCTCTAGAGAATGAGCTTAAAGATTTGAAAGGCCCGAAAAGAAAAGAAATTTTGGAAGCTTTGCAATACGCGAAGTCGCTGGGCGATTTATCCGAGAATTCAGAATATCATCAGGCCCGCGAAGAGCAGGGCAAATTGGAATCGCGCATCGCAAAAATTGAGCAAATCCTGCAATCTTCCCAAACGGTAAAAGGCGGAGGCGGAGAAGTGATTGAAGTCGGCTCAAAGGTTGTCGTGCGAAAAATCGGCAACGGAGACCTGCCTGCCGGCGAGGCAGGAGAGAAAATTTATATTATCGTGGGTTCCGAAGAGGCGGATATGGCGAGCGGAAAAATTTCCAACAAGTCGCCGGTGGGCGTTGCGCTTTTCGGCAAAAAGAAAGGCGACGATATCTCTTTCAAAACTCCCAATGGCTTGGTTAATTACAAAATAATAAGTGTTTCCTAGCTCATAATATGTCTTCAATTGATGAAATTAGAGACGCTAGAATAAATAAGCTTAAACTTTTGCGAGACCGAGGAGTGAACCCGTACCCTGCGGAATCAAAAAGAGAAATTTCTTTAAAAGATGCGGTTAGTGATTTTGGAAAACTGGAAAAAAGCAAAGAATCAAAATGGATTGCCGGCAGAATCATGTCTATCCGCGGGCAAGGCGCGATTATTTTCATTACTTTAAATGACGGCACGGCGCACTTTCAAGGTTTGCTTAAAAAAGATATTCTGGGAGATGAAAAATTTGATTTCTGGAATGAAGTGGTTGATATCGGTGATTTTGTGGAAATACAAGGAAGCTTTTTCACGACCAAAAGAGGGGAGAAGACTTTAGAGGCAAAAGACTGGAACATTCTTTCCAAAAGCTTGCGTCCGTTGCCGGAAAAATGGCACGGGCTTGTGGATGCGGAGGAAAGATTCCGAAAACGATATTTGGATATTTTGATGAACGGGGAGCTAAAAGAGCTTTTGGAAAAGAAAACTAAATTCTGGGATACGACGCGGAATTTCATGAAAGAGCGCGGATTTTTGGAAGTGGAAACTCCGACTTTGGAAGTCACGACCGGAGGAGCCGAAGCTACACCGTTTAAAACATACAATGAAGATTTCAAGCTCCCGCTCTATCTGCGCATCTCCATCGGGGAGCTTTGGCAGAAGAGGCTGATGGCAGCGGGCTTTGATAAAACTTTTGAAATAGGGCGGGCATACAGGAATGAAGGCTCAGATCCGAATCATTTGCAGGAATTTACCAACATGGAATTTTACTGGGCTTACGCGAATTACAAAGATGGCATGGTCTTGGTGGAAGAGCTTTATAAAAAAGTCGCGCAGGATGTTTTCGGTACGATGAAATTTGAATCCCGCGGGCACAAGTTTGATTTTGGAGGAAAATGGGAGAAGATTGATTATCGGGAAACTGTTAAAAAACATACGGGTGTAGATGTGCTTGACACCACTTACGAAGAAGTGAAAAAAAAATTAGACAAGCTCGGCGTCGCTTATGACGGAGCTACCATGGAGCGCCTCGTGGATACGCTTTGGAAATATTGCAGAAAACAAATTTCCGGACCGGTGTTTTTGACGGGACACCTGAAGCTCGTTTCTCCTCTGTCGAAATCAATGCAAAATAATATAGATCTGACGGAAAGATTCCAGGTGATTATTGCCGGCGCCGAAGTGGGCAACGGATTCTCGGAATTAAATGATCCGATGGACCAGGCGGAGAGATTTGAAGCGCAACAGGAACTCTTGAAAGCGGGGGACAAAGAAGCGATGATGCCCGACTTGGAATTTGTGGAAATGCTTGAATACGGCATGCCGCCGACTTGCGGATTTGGCTTTGGCGAATTACTCTTCGCTTTTTTGGCCGACAAACCCCTGCGCGAAACGCAAATATTCCCGCTCATGAAGCCGAAGCAAGAATAAAAAATTCTCCTAAAAACAGACACGCCTCAATTGTAAAAAATTGAGGCATTTTGATGTTGGCGGTGTAAACACGCCGGATATTTGTCGGGGCATCCCGATTCCAAAGGCTACACATTTGTCTAAGGTAACCAGAATGCCCCTGTGTGCAGAGCGTACAGATTACCCAAAGTGTATAACAAAAAGTGCCAATATCATACGAAAGTTATCCACATATAATCTCTTGCGTTGTTATATATGAGGTTTATAATATAATCAAGTGGGAAAAAGTGGGAAACGTGTTAATAATGTTTTTTAATAAATTATTTTAATAAAAATGTTAATCGGCGAATACATTCACACCATAGACGAAAAAAATCGGATTTCCATGCCGGTAAAATTCCGTAAAGAACTCGGCAAAAAAATTATTATCACGCCCGGATTGGATTCCTGTTTGTTTATTTTTACAACAAAAGAATGGGATAAAGTAAGCGCGAGGCTTTCTGATTCCGACGCGGATTTATCTTTTTTAAAAGCGGATCAGAGAAGTTTCAACAGATACATGTTCGGGCGGGCGGCGGAAGTGGAAATAGATTCTATTGGCAGAATTTTAATTCCGGAATTTCTGAGGGAAAGAATTGGATTGAAGAATTCCGCGGCGATTATCGGAGTGAAGGATAGAGTGGAGGTTTGGAACGACAAGGTTTGGTCGCAGAATCAGGAAGTCGTGGAAAAGCGGGCCTCGGATTTGGCCGAATCGCTTGGAAGCGAAAAGAAGTAGATGGCGAGTATTCACAAGACAGTTCTTTTAAAAGAAACAATAGACGGTTTACTTGCTCCGCAGAAGGCGGGGAATTTGGACCTTTTAGTTTTGGATTGCACTTTTGGAGGAGGAGGGCACAGTAAAGAAATTTTGTTGAGATATCCGAATGCAAAAGTCATCGCAATAGACCAAGACATTACTGCCTGGGAAAAAGCGAAGGAAAAGTTTAAAGGTTTGGAAAGCAGGATTACTTTTATAGATGCGAATTTCAAGGATTTAGATACGGCTGCAGGTGTTGGACACCTCAGCAGGTGTCCAACACCTGCAACTGATGCAATTATCTTTGACCTAGGTTTGAGTTCAGATCAATTAGAAAATTCCGGACGAGGATTTTCCTTCATGAAAAACGAGCCATTGCTCATGTCGATGAAGGAAAATCCTCTTCCAGAAGATGTCACAGCCTATGACGTTGTGAATACATGGAGCGAGAAGAGTTTGGCGGATATTATTTACGGCTACGGCGAAGAAAGGTTTAGCCGAAGAATAGCCAAAGGGATAGTTGATGCAAGACAGAAAGGAGAAATAAAGACCACTTTTGATTTAGTAAAAATAATTGAGAATTCAGTGCCGGCCGTATACAAAAGGGGGAGAATACATTTCGCGACAAGGACATTTCAGGCATTACGGATAGCGGTGAATGACGAGCTGAGGGTTTTAAAAATAGGATTGGAAAAAGGATTTAAAGTATTAAAGAAAGAAGGGAGAATGTCGGTCATAAGTTTCCATAGTTTAGAGGATAGAATCGTAAAGAAATTTTATAAAGAAAAAGAGAAAGAAGGTACGGTAAAGCTTATTAATAAAAAACCAATAACAGCGACAGAAGAAGAAATAAAAAATAATCCCCGGTCCAGAAGCGCCAAATTAAGGATTTTAGAAAAAATATGAAAGCAGTAGGTTTAAAACTAAAGAGAAACATCCAAAGCGTAAATATCACGAACAATAATATTGAAGTGAACAGAGTTGTTTTAAATGCGATGCTTTCAACTATCGGGATGCTTGCCGTCCTCTATTTCCTGATCTTGGGAACTATGGTTTTTAATATCGTGCAAAGGAAAAATCTGGAAAAGCATGAGCTCGCTCTCTCGAGCCAAGTCGGCAATTTAGAACTTTCTTATTTATCCGTTTCAAATAGTGTTGATGTCGCTCTTTCTTCTTCTATGGGGTTCAAGGCAACACAAGTCAATTACGCAACCCGCAAAACTCTTGGCAGTCTAAAGGTTGACAGCAATGAAATCTAGTTTTCTCGGCCGATCCAGAGTTATACTTTTTTTTGTCATGGTTTTCGCGCTTGTGCTTTTGGCGAAGCTTTTTTTGGTGCAGATTGTGCATGAAAGCGCATATAGAGAAGCCGCTAACCGCCAGTATGTCACGCCTTCCAGCAACATTTACGAACGCGGAAATATCTATTTTGATAATAAAGACGGAAGCCTTGTTTCGGCGGCCACTCAAACTTCCGGCTTTAAGGTGGCGATTAATCCCGGTAAAATTGCCAACCCGGAAGATACTTATCAAAAATTATCTTCAGTCGCAACCATTGACCACGATAGCTTTATAGCCGATGCCGGCAAGCAGAATGACACTTATGAAGAAGTGGTTCATCGCCTCACGCAGGAACAGGCCGACGCTGTTTCCGCGCTAAAAATTCCCGGTGTAAGTATTTTTCAGGAAAAATGGCGTTTCTATCCGGGCGGCAATCTTGCTTCGCACTTGCTCGGATTTGTCGGCTACGAGGGGAATCAGCTTGCCGGGCGATATGGTCTGGAAAAGGAATATGATTCTTTGCTCAGCAGGAGTTCCGATAATCCTTACATTAATTTTTTCGCGGAAGTTTTTTCCAATATACATAAAACTTTATTTGAAAATACCGCGCCCGAAGGCGACATCGTGACGACCATTGAACCGCAAGTGCAGGATTTCTTGGAGAAAAAGCTGGATCAAGTTGATACGCAGTATCAGCCTGATGCTATAGGCGGAATAATTATGAATCCGGCTGACGGGTCTATCTACGCGATGAGCGCCAAGCCCGACTTTGACCCGAATAATTTTTCCCAAGTCAAGGATATTTCTGTCTTTGCCAATCCGTCGGTAGAGCATGTTTTTGAGTTCGGGTCGGTGGTCAAGCCTTTGGTGATGGCTTCCGCCCTTAATCAGGGAGTCGTTACGCCCGAAACCACTTATAATGATAAAGGGGAAGTGACAATAGAAAAACATCAGATTTTTAATTTCGACAAAAGAGGCCGGGGTCCCGGTACGACCATGCAGGATGTCTTAAACCAATCGCTCAATACAGGAATGGTCTTTGTGGAAGAGCAGCTGGGCAGAATAAACTTGCGTAATTATTTTCTTGCATACGGTATCAAAGATAAAACCGGAATTGATTTGCCGAACGAGACGAGCGGATTGGTTTCCGGAATACTAAAGAGCCCCCGTGAAATTGAATATGCTAACGCTGCTTTTGGCCAGGGAATTGCCCTTACTCCGATTGAGCTGACGCGGGCGCTCGCCTCGCTCGCGAATAACGGGAACTTAGTCGTCCCGCATGTCGTTAAAGAAATAAAATACGACGATGGCACTACAAAAACTATGACTTATCCGGCTACTCCCACAAAAATAACACCGGCGACGGCGCAAGAGATAACCAGAATGATGGTGACGGTGATGGACGTGGGTTTGAAATCCGGTCTTCCTCATTTTAGCGTCGCAGTAAAAACCGGCACAGCGCAAGTTGCGGATAGCGCGACCGGGGGATATTATACGGACAGGCATACTCATTCTTTTGTCGGCTTTTTCCCGGCTTACGATCCGAAATTTATAGTTTTTCTTTATGCTGTAAATCCAAAAAATGTAGCATATTCCGCGACGACATGGACTCAGCCTTTCCTGGATATCACGAACTTTTTATTAAATTATTATAATGTCCCACCGGACCGATGACCTCACCCCCTGCCCCCTCTCCTTGAGAAGGAGAGGGGGAAATAAAAAAACAAATTCAAATACATGAAAACAAGTTTCAAAAAAATCGTAGCTTATATTTTAAAAACAGAGTCGCGGCTCGTGCTTTCTAAGTATAAACCGAAAGTTGTCGCCATCACCGGCTCGGTCGGCAAGACTTCCACCAAAGACGCGGTCTATGCGGTATTTTCCAAAATAGCCTATGTCCGCAAAAGCGAAAAAAGTTTCAATAGCGAGCTGGGGCTTCCTTTGACTATTTTAGGGTTGCCTAACGGATGGAATAATCCGTTTATCTGGTTTTCTAATATCTGGAAGGGACTCTGGCTTTTCATCTGGCCTCATAAATATCCGGAGTGGCTTATTCTGGAAGCGGGTGTCGGCAAGCCTAATGATATGGCAGATGTCGCTTCTTGGCTCAAAACAGACGCCGTCATTATCACGGCGATAGGAGAAACTCCGGCCCACATTGAATTTTTCAATTCGCGCAAACATTTGATTGAAGAAAAAATGGAGCTTATAAAAACTTTAAAAAAGGACGGCTTGCTGGTGCTGAATGCCGACGATGAATCCGTGCTTGAAATGAAAGCAAGCACCAAGAACATTACCGTAACCTACGGATTCAAAGAAGGCGCTGATCTTTTGGGTTCAGGCGATTCTATTTCTTATGGCGATTCCGGTCTGCCCGAGGGAATAATTTTCAGAGTAGATGAGAATGGCAGAAGCTTCCCGGTTGTCATAGACGGGGTATTTGGGCGGAATCATGTTTATGCGTCGCTGGCCGCGTTGGCTCTGACCTCAGGCCTTAAGTTCAATGTGCTGGATGCCGTTCATGCTCTTAAGAATTACGATGTTCCTCCGGGGCGCATGCGGCTTCTGAAAGGAATCAATGAAACGCTCGTTATTGATGATACATACAATTCCTCTCCGTTCGCCTGCGAGTCTGCGCTTAAAACTTTAGGGGAGATAAAATACGGTACACGGAAAATTGCAGTTTTGGGCGACATGCTGGAGCTGGGTAAACATACTGAAGAGGCTCATAAGAATATAGGCAGGGTTGCGAAAGATAATGTTGACGTCCTTATGGTCGTCGGTCTTCGCGCTAAAAATATAAAAGAAGGCGCGATAGAGGTTGACCCCGCCACCGGCGGGGCGGGAATTTTAGAATTTCTGGATTCCAAGGAGGCGGGGAATTTTATAAAAACATTTGTGCAAAAAGGAGATATTGTGCTCGTCAAAGGCTCGCAGGGAATGCGCATGGAGCGGGTGACGGGGGAGATACTTTTGGATCAAAAAAATAAAAATAAATTATTGGTCCGGCAGGACGATGAGTGGCTGAGAAAGAAATAGGATTTAATCCATTTAGCCTACGCTAAAGAAAACGCAAAACAAACCAACGCCTCTACATTCCTGAGAAGCTTCCGGTTTGTTTTGTCAATTCTTTATGGGAGAGCCTTTTAATATAACTATTATTTTGACGACCCGAGTCTTTACTCCCGCATACGCCAAAAATTTTTAAATGTTTTATCGTTTAGGTTTCCAGATAAAGAATCCACGCAAGAAGAATATCATGCTTGTGTGAAGATTGGATTAATTTTAGCTTGTGATATATCTTTTGGTTATTATTTTTGTGTTTACGCATTTATTGACATATACACAAAAGAATGTATAATATATATGGAAAATATGCCTTATCTGATGGGGCCAAAAGAACATCAGAAGACCTTTGAAAGGCAAGTTTATGAAGAAGTACTCCTCGATTTTCGTCGTTCTAGTTGTACTCATGGCCGTCTTAGCTCTTGCTTCTTGCGGCAGTGGTGGGACGAAAACCCAGTCTAGCAATGTGCCCGCAGTCATGCCTCCGGCCGAGAGTGTGAAGACCGCAGCAATTCCCGCTCCGGTTGTTGTAGCAATTCCCGAAGCAATTGGCGTCAGCAAGCCAAATGTCAAGTTTACTCCTTATCCCGATTGCGACGGCGGAGAATGTTACAATATCGAATTTGCCATAGGCGTGAGACTCAAGGGGAAAGCCGAGAGTCTCATGGTCCACATTAGCCGCTTTGCCTATGCAAGAAAGGTGGGCGGTGCAAAAAAAGATCCTGAATACATGAAGGCAAAACGTCTTCATGACACTCTTTCTTCCATTGACCCCAAAAAGGTCAGTGTGACCTTGATTGGCGATAAAGTAACCAAGATAGTCCTGCTAGAAGAGTGGCAGGGTAATAAGTTCGCACCGGAAGAAGTACTCTGGGAGGAGGAGAAGAAATAGTCGGTGTGATTAAGTCCTTGCATCTCGCGAGGCAAAAATCCAACCCATCGGTTGGTCGGTTAGCTAAACAGGCTGGCCGTTTTTCGTTTAATTTTTAATAAAATATCAGTAAAAGTTCTGAACTTACTAAATGGTAGAAAAAATATTTCTTACAAAAAAATAATGAGCGATATACGCGCAAAGTTTACGTGGTCACAAGTTACTAAATTTTTTACTTCTTAAAAATCGTAAAAAATGTAAGTACTTGCCGACCCCGGCTCGGCTATTTTTGTACTCAAAAATTATGCCTGTGCCTTCACAAATCGCTCGCAAATAAAGCAGTTTATTTGCTTTGCGCAATT
>CAZKWN010000003.1:3682-13730 GCA_964556605.1 uncultured Candidatus Saccharibacteria bacterium | reverse complement strand
GAGTTGCCCTGGAGGGAAGCTCTCTGCAAGTTGAAATGGATGCGCTTGAAGCATTAAAATCTCTAGGATATTCCGGGGTTGAAGCGCGTGATGCTCTTAAAAAAGTCTCCCCTGACTCAAATACCAACACCAAAATCCGCGAAGCGTTGAAAATCTTAGGCAATAAATAGCTACCTTGTATTATTTTTGGGAAAAATAATTCTTTATGCCAGTGGCAGTAAGTTGCGCCATGTTTTTAAAAGCCTGCAAGCGAGTGGATTTAGTACGGAATTTTTTTTCGTAAATATAACTATATTCTATAAGGACAGAACGAACGGAAGCATTGAGAGTGTCGTTGGAGCCCAAGGCGATCAGAGATTGGTCGGGAACCAGACCGCCGGCCTCCGGCTTGTAAGTGCTGGTACTGTATTTTTTATGCAACTGTGTAAAAATATCAGCCGCCAGCTGGCTGCTTTCCTTCCAATTCGCCAATTGTCCATCCGGGAAATAAATCGTGAATCCTTTGTATTTTCCTATCGTCCACTTAGTGGGACGCGGATAGTCGTCAAAATGAATGTGAATCACCGCGTCCATATTGTTTTCATCCGCCCATTTATTGAATCCGTATAATCTCAAGGCGACATCTTCGCTTACTTTGTGATGTGGAGGATTTGTTTTCACAACAAAACTGCCGTTAGCAATTTTATCTTGGATTAATTTTTTTGCATTTTGTTCAAAAGCGATAACTGAATCTTTTTGAGCGAGAAAATCCGAGAATTCTTTCGTGTACCCGTTTGCGTCACGGGTAATATAAACTTGAAATCTTTTGTCCTTCTTCAAAAGATTATAAATTTGAGTTGCTACTGCCAAAGTCATATCCGCTTCCTTCATGTTCCCGTATTCTGCGCCCCAGACTTCATTGTCGTGTCCGGGAACAAGCAAAATCCTGATCGGTTTGACCGGGGCGTCTGTTTTTGCAGCATAAATAGGGAAAATAGGCAGAAAAAAAATT
Organism: uncultured Candidatus Saccharibacteria bacterium; assembly: GCA_964556605.1. Classification (GTDB taxonomy): domain Bacteria; phylum Patescibacteriota; class Minisyncoccia; order Phycocordibacterales; family UBA9973; genus UBA9973. The sequence continues at coordinate 12,739 of CAZKWN010000003.1, read as the reverse complement.
GCCCCGAAAAGAAATGCCGCGTATAGTGACTTTTTCATTATCATTGTACAATCATACCATGCCGGAATTACCAGAAGTTGAAACAACAACAAGAGGCCTGCGAAGGACAATTTTGGGCTTGCAAATAAAGGGCGTTTGGACTGATTTGTCTACCAAAGACAAGCGTCAGCAGGAGGCGGTTGCCAACCCGAAATATTTTAAAGTTTTCAAAAAAGAAATTTTAAATGAGAAAGTTTTATCGGTGGAAAGGCGCGGGAAAAATATATTGATACATATTTCGGGAGGCAAGACAATTTTAATTCATATGAAAATGACTGGGCACTTGCTGTATGGGAAATACAAATTCCACCCCTCCCCAACCCTCCCCTTGGCAAGGGGAGGGCGAAGGGTGGGGTCGTGGATTCCAGCCGAAACTAGTAGCCCATTAAATGACCCATACAGCCGATTCGTACACGTAATTTTTATTTTCTCAAACGGAAAACACTTAGCCTTTTCGGACTCCCGCAAATTCGGTAAAATTACTTTACTGGATACAAAGATAGCGCACAACAGCAAGCATTTAAAAGATGTTGGGCCGGATCCGCTGGATAAAAATTTTGATGTAAAAAAATTAAAAGAACGTTTGAGTAGAAAACCGAACGGTAAGATAAAAACAGTCCTGGTGGATCAGAGCATTCTTGCCGGCATAGGCAATATTTATTCCGACGAAATTCTTTGGCGGGCAGGCGTGCATCCGGAGAGAAGAGTTTCAAGCCTCAAAGAAAAAGAATTAAAGCTTATATTTATGGCTATAAAAGAAACACTGACTAAGGGGATAGGTTTCGGCGGTGATTCAATTTCGGATTACAGAAATGTCGATGGCCTGAAAGGTAAATTCCAACTGCACCACGAAGCTTACGGACGCACGGGAGAAAAATGCAAAAAGCGCGGCTGTAAAGGAATCATATTGAGAAAAGTAATAAATGGCAGAAGCGCACACTTTTGCGATACGCATCAAAAATAAAAAAGTAAAATATAAAATTTGGAAAGCCTTGCGCAGGAGATTAGAAAATAAAGGAGGTATTCCGACTATTATTTTCTTGATCGACGAGCAGTTCGCTGGCGAAGCTTCGCCAGATAGATTGCTTTATAAGTTTTGATATTTCACTTTTTTATATTCCTAGAATCCCAAACAGCGCAATTCCGGCTGCCACAGAGACATTCAGGGACTCTTTTTTGCCGTGCATTGGAATTTCGGCGATTATGTCGCATTTTTGAAGTATATTTTTCGGAATACCGCCCACCTCACTCCCCGCAATAAAAGCAAGCTTTTTCCAGCCATAGGCTGGTCCGCCTTTGGCGGAAATTTTTTTATAATCTAAAGATTTTTTATCCTGTTCAATCCCGATAATTAAAAATTTCTCCTCCTTGAGCTTCGCAAGCAAAGAAAATATATTCTTTTTTTGTTCCCATTTTACAAACTCCTCCGCGCCAAGTGCGGACTTCGCCAAATCCCCTCTTTTCCTACCAAATCTATCAAGCGGGCAAGGAGTATAACCGGTCAAATAAATTTTATCTATACCAGCCGCGTCAGCTGTGCGAAACATAGCCCCAACATTCTCCACGCTTCGGACATTATGCATTATTAAAATGTTTTCTTTCGCCATTGCCTGATTATAGTAGAATTAAAGCCCCAAAGCTAACGGAAGAAATTTTTAATAAAATTTAGAAGAGAAATACTAAAGGAGAGAGATTTTGATTGATATCTAATCAAGTATTCCTCTTCCTTTTCCTATCTCCTTATTTCTTCCGTCGGCTTTGAGGCCTTGTCGCCCATCCCTATGAATTTATAAATAAATATTTCTAAACTCAACAAGGATGCCGAATGTAAAAACATTCGGCAAATATAAATGTAACCCTCGCGCTCGTGTACCCACACGAACTTCGGACTCTTCGTCCGCATTGAGGATCTGCTTCCTCTAGGCTCTCCATTTTTAAAAAAATGGGGACAAAAACTTTTTACCCATGCTTTTACACTAAAGGATTTTTCAGCAACTTCTTCAGCGAATGCTAAAGAAGAATTTTGTTCGAGCTACTCCTCGCGGAGCAGCTCGTCGAGCTCGGCGTTGGCAGCGTGGTAACGCTGCAACACTTCCTCGATCCGAGTCGCCTCGGCCAGATCGGCCTCAGCCCCCGCACGGAGTCGGGAAGCTTTCGCCGCCAACTCCGCGAGTCGATCCCCGAATGAGGTCGGCTCGTCTTCTTCGTAGTCGGGCATGGTCTGCCCGATTTTGACAACGACGGCATCGCCGTCGTTGATTGAGCTCGCCAGCATGGCGAGCTCGTCGTTCAGGTAGACCACCTCATCGGTGGTCGGCGTGATGCCAGCGGCGCTCAGCGCCGCCTCGACCGTTGCTACTTCCACAGCAACGGAGATCAGGGCGGGTCCGGGGACCCGTCCCACGCGAACGACAATGAAGCCGTTCGTGTTGCCCTTGATCTTCTTCACAAGGAGGACCAAATCCCCCTCGTTCAGAACGGTCGCGGGCGTCGCGGGTGCACCCTGCACCCGCACTTCGTACCCATCGGCCGTGAGGCCGGCGGTGGCGAGGGCGGTGGCGACCGTACGGTCGCCGTTGAGGGTAATCTCGGAAATCCGGCCGGGCAACCGGCCAATGCGAACTGAAATGTGACTGTTCATAGTCACACTCCTTTCTTGGTCGGGTTTGCCGACCAGGTGGTTGTGGGCAGTTGCCGAAGCAACTGCCGAAGTTTTAGAACTTCCGGCTGATCATCATAGCCGGTCGGAGAGAGATGATAATTTCGTTGTCGATCTCATCATCTCCTCCTTGCTCAATGCTGAACCACCGAATCATTTGCCAGACAGCAAGTCCGGCGATGACTTCGGCGGTCGGGCCCACGGAGACACTTGCTCCGCAGGCCGAAACCTCAGCCTCTTCATCGGCGTAGAGCGTTTGCTCATACGCCTTGATTTGACCCGAGCGATTCGGGTTCAAGCTGTAAACCCGACCCGAATCCGCCCCCATGCGCGTCTCCACCAGGAGACTGGTTCGGAGCTTGAACTTCAAGGCTCCATCCCAGATCTCCTTCCGAGACGCCATGGTGTCGGTGAGAATAAAAACAATTTCCCCTAATGCTTGGGTGCCGTCCACCTTCTCAGAGTGGGCCGTGATTTCTGCGCCGGTGGTTGCCTTTACAAGCGCAGCCAGGGCGTCGGTTTTAAGGAACCCAACGTCTCCAAGCCCGAAGGCTTGGTTGGCGACATTGTGCTCCTCGACCTTGTCAAAGTCCCAGACGTGGATGTTCTCCACGCCGAGTTTGGCCAAGCCGAGCACAATGCGGGACCCTGTCGCCCCGCACCCGATGACGTCCACACGCTTGTTGCCAAAAGCGTGTGGAGAAAAAACAGACAAATGACGAAGGGGGTCAATCGTCATAATCACCCCCTTTTAGGCTTTCCCAATCGGGAATTTCCCCGGCCTGGTTTGACCGGTGGAATCCCGGGAAAGGGGTCGCCTGAAAAGGCTTCACCTCCCGAACCTTGGCAGAAATTTCTTTCTGCCACCGTGACCGGCGAGCTTCGTCATCCGCCGGATCATGGAGCTCCCACTCGGCGTCCTTAATGACGACGCCGAGTGAAACCAACGCAAGGGTGATTTCTATCCGGCCAGCCTTGTTTAGGATGGCACGAATGAAAACTTCCTCCGCGTTGCTGGCCAACTCTTTGAGTTGGACCTCATCCTGGCCAGAGGGCGAGGTCCCCATATTTACGTGGCTGTGTCCCCAGAAGCACAGCCGGTTACAAACATCCATCCCGTCTGGACGGGAGTAGATTAGTTCCTGAGCGACTTTTGCAAGTCCCTCGGGAGTAATCTCACAGGTGGTAGCGTGAACCTCCTGTTCGAAAAGAAAAATCTCCTCGACTAGAAAATCCCGTCCCAATTTACGAACGGTTCCAAGCCAGCCGACTTCCTTGTCGGACTGGCTCACGATTTCGAACATGTCCTCGTAAGCCTCGCGGCTCACGAGGACATGGGGAATTCCCTCCACGAGCTCAACCTTGGGGCTGAACTCGTGGGGGATGAATTTTTTGGCGGCTCCCCACAGCCGCCGGACAAAGTTGCTCATTTGACCTCCGCGGCCGGGGCTTCCGGCCATTTGTTGATGTGTTTTCCAGCCGCGTCGTCGGTGTTAACCGACTCCACGAACTGGATCGCGACCATCGCGGCCGCGGCGAACTCATAGTTCCCTATGAGTTCGGGGAAGACCTCGGCGGTGTTGCCGAGGCAGGCGCTCCCATCATCCCACACATGGGGCGCCATCTGCTTGTACTTGTACGCGTCTACCCGACGCGTTAGGTTAAACCAACGCACACCATTGCTGGCGCCGTTGGTGTAAATCTCAATCCGAAATGCGCCAATCTCGTGGCGCTTTCCGGTGCGGGGGTCAGCGCAGGTCAAGGTGTCGGTAAATACTTTGACCACACCGTCCACGACTTGCACATCGCGGACTTTTGGAACAGCCAGAAGCTTGTCAAATTCCTGGCCATACTTGTCGGCCTCCCCATGCCGACAATTCTCGAGCTGTTCGAGCTTGCGCTCGCAGCCCGAGGTTTCGCGAATCTTCTTCACCAACTGTTGTTGCAGTTGGGCGACGGCTGCATGGCCGTCTTTGATCGCTTGGCGAGTGCCAGCGACGGTTTTCTCAAACCGCGCCGAGCAACCCGCGACATAAGCCTCGCGGGATTTTTTCCTCGCCTCTTCTCTGCCAGCCTGAATCAGGCTGGCAAGCTTTACCGGATCCTGCTCCACAACTTGCGGGAGCAGACGATCAAGCAAACGCTTGATGTTTTCTATCTCGCGTTGGTCGGGGCACTCCGGAATGCCCCAAATCCGCAGGTAATTTTTGCCTACCAGCGCCTGTGCACGCTGATAGCCCTCCTGGTCTTCGATGGCCCCGGAAACCTCCCAGGGCTTCATCCCAAAAAGGATTCTCGTTTTTTCACCAAGGACAACCTTTTCGTCCTCCTTGGTAAAAAAACTTAATTTTATCGGGGGTAAGTTTTTTGCCAACAGATGACTTTTCATCTGTTCGGCAAGTCTTACCCAATGATCGCAGCGATACTCACTGCGATCATCAATCTCGATGTGTGCCATATTTCTCCTTCCCCCTCAGCGCATCATCCGGCGCCTTAGGGAAAATAAAATTTGCTCAGGCGTCTGAAGACAAAAGGCATTCTCCCACGGGCAAAGCCGCAGGATAATGTCCTGAGCTCGCCCCTCTCTTGCGAGAGTGTCTCCTTGCCAGAATTCTGGCTTTAAGGCCACCCCCATGGTTTGGTACCAAGCTTTCACTAAGGAATCAGGATCATACGCCCTATCCAAAGCTAATTACAAGCCTACTCCCATAGGGGTTCAAACAAACGGCGCATGTACCGACTTTCTGTTTTCTGTTTGATAAAAACAGAACTCGGCCCAAGTTTGTTTTTCTTTTCCGTCGGGCTTGGTCCGACGCTCTTTAATTTTACCCCGCAGGGTAAGCTAGTCAGGTGGAGTCATTTTTCCACCTCCTTTCTGTGGTTAAGGCGAACGCCTTTCGGTGTTCGCGCGAAATCCCGGAAACATTTGCTCAACACGATCGAGCACTTGTTCCCGGGTCAGTTGCTCAGCCTCCGACTCGTCCTTGTAGAGCGAGTAGAGAATGAGTGGTTCCACCGCCGCCTCGAAGGCGGCCTGTGCTTCTACCCAGGTTAATGGCCGCCGGTATGGGTGATCGTTGGGAGGAAAAAATCTCTCCCAATAAGCACCTATCTGATCGGCGTACGATCCCAGAATTTGAAATGTCCGACCATCGCTGGTCTCCCACTCCAAATTCTTTTTCCTGGGCGAGACTTGGAGAAAAGCGAGTATGATCCTTATCACATCGCCTTCCTCCTTTCTACGAGCAACTCTCGGGTTGCTCATTTGTTTGTATTCCAAGGATGCCGAGACATCCTCCCCGGTCAGCTGGGCTTTTTAGCCCATGCCCACTGACCGGCAGGGACGGACATGCTCACTTCTGTGCCGCCCGGAAGGGCAACGTAGATAGTGAGTGACCCGTCCGCCTCGACCCGTCCCCGTTCATCGGGGATCGAATCGGGCGACACCCCCGCGGCGGCGAGCAAGCTCATCGCACGGGGAACGACCTCGAGCACCCACGCTCGCACAACTGCAGGCGTGAGCAAAACAAGGTCGAGATCATCGATCTTATTTTTTTTCATACACCTCCTCCCACCCAATAGTTGGGCGGAAAAACCTTCCGCTTAGTGCGAGAAGGTGCCATTCTGGCAAACAGTGCACGATGATATATCTTTCAAAAAACATCATGCACTTTTTGCCGGAATGGCTGGAGGTATTTTTTGTTGTCAAAAAAACTTATCTTTACCACAATGCAGATTTTATTCTCAATGTGCTCCCCTTATCTAACTTTAGACAAAGGATTCCTTCGTAAAGACATTTCAGATCACAAAAGAGGGTTAAACTTTTACGATCTGCCTATCTCCTTACGAGACGGTTGTGAATGTTTGTGTGTTTTTAGTTTCGGTTTGCGGCTTCCACTAAATTCACTATTCACGGTGCAAACAAATTTCAGAAGATTGCCTTTTCGCCCAGCCTCTCCTTTTTCCTAGCTTCCCGGTCTAGGTACCGTCTCGTTCTTACTTGCTGTATGAACGGATCAGAGGTCTGAACACAATCTATTGAAATCTCCTCAATGAACCTTCTGAGAATAGTATAGCATAATAGAATTACTTTGTCAAAGAAACAGAAGAGAAATGGTATATATGACTAAATATCCTTATTTATTAATACTAAATAGTTATCCACATTGTCATATTTGCGTGGCAAAGACAAACATGCTATGCTTTTTATATGCAAGAAGAAAATATTTTAATTCAAGCCGGTCTCTCAGAGGAGCAAGCATTGGTTTACCAATCCTTACTTGATAAGGGTCCCCAGCGTGCCAGTGATTTGGCTAAATGGACGGGTATTAAACGCGGGCTTATTTATAAAGTCTTGGAACAACTTGAATCTATGGGTTTAGTGTCTAAACAGGGCGGCCCAGGCACAGTAGCTACCTTCTCTCCATCTCATCCAAGTCTTCTACTCTCTAATATAGAGAAAAAAGAAAAAGAGATTGCTTTGAATAAAGAAATGCTTATGAGCTATATCGGAGCTCTTTCCTCAAAATATAATTTGATTATCGGCAAACCAAATGTTCAATTCTTTGAAGGCAAGGAAGGAATCATTAAAATTTACGATCAAGTTTTAAACAGTGGCACAAAATTAATAGACAGTTTTGAGGACAAAGGAGAAATGTCTGCCTTTATCCCAGAATATTTTCCTCAATTTATTAAAAAGCGTGTTAAGTTAGGGATTAGAAATAGAGTAATAGCGCCTAAAGATAATCAAATCAATATTAATTCCGAAGAAGAAATGAGGGAAACTAAGTTTTTCCCAACTTCCCTGTTCCCATTTGAGATGGATATAAAAATTACAGATAGGTTAGTCTCAATGATTACTTTTCAAAAAGATCAGCCGGTAGGAATCTTGATTGATAACCAAGAGATAGCATCTAACTTTGGAAAATTATTTAATCTTGTTTGGGAATTAGCGAAAAATAACAGTGAGCAATCTGAACCTAAGAAACCATCTCCATCTGACGAGTAATTTTTTCTCTCGTTAATCCTGTATCATCTAAACTTCCCAGATATTCTTGATCAGATGCTAAGTCCTCTAGTTTTATGATTTCATATCCCTGAAGAAGGTTTTTCCTAACCAGTTCTTCTGAACTTCCTTGCTTGGTAATAATCATTGATAACGGAACTCGGTCTTGTCGTTTATCTTCCCCGGGAAAACCAGGACCCAAAACAACTAAAACTTCAATATCAGGTCCAGCTTTTTGTTTCACTTCTAGAACTTCCGCTATTCTGTAATACCAGCCGTCATTGTCCCTAATACTATCGTCAACTGCCACTCCTCCGCGATTTAATTTGTCTATAAGTTGCTGTAAAAATTCCCCATATTCTTCTCCGCGCTTATACACAGTTGATCTAACTGCTAGTTCTACATCTACCTGATTTGATTTAAGTTTTTCAATCTCTGAAAGATCACCCACCATTACATTTGCTGGGAAAGCATCGATTAAATTATAATAATCAATCTGCTCCCAGTCTGTACGCATATATTGTGCAGGATTATTTTCGAGCATTTTTTTTGCTGCTTGTAATGCAGGAGACCAAGCACTAGTTTTCAATTTATACGGGTAAACCACTTGCCCACCACGATGCACACTAATAGTGTCTGGAACCCCCGAAGCCGCTTTTAGTCGTTCGGCTAATTGTTCTTTTACAATATCTCTTAAATTGTTTATATCTTCAACTAATTTTACTTGATTGTGTTCATCATAAGCAAAAGTATCAGACGATGTCTGTCCCTTCGCAATTATTAAAGTTTTATAAACAAAGTCAGCTAATTGCTCTCTTTCTTGTGTAGTTAGTTTGATGCTACCTGTTTGTTCTAAATGAGAAAAATCAATCAATTTTTCAACTATGCCAGAAAGCGGATAATAAATTTTATCGGAAAGTGCAACATCTTGATAATGCTCTGAAAGACCCAAGCCAGTGCGTTCCTCTTTCGCCTTTCCACTACCCGGGCCGATTTCAAGCAAAATCTGTTTTTGTTTTGACGCTTCGGCGCGTTGTTGTAAAAATTCAACCACATTAATGCCCAAGCGCCTGTTGTATTCTTGATTGGAACGATCCACTCGCCAGTGAATCTCCGGTATTGGGCTTAATCTTCCCATTCTATTAAGTGTTCTGAACGTAAGAGCTTTCTGATCTCCTTTAACTAAGGAACGCAAAATCAGTTCCTGATTTTGCTCAAAAGTTTTTAAATCAACATCTTCTCTGTCCAATAAGGATGAGACTGTCTTGAACTGCGCTCGTACTACTTGTATTATGCCGTCCTGGGCGAATTTGAAGCGCGACGGGGCCCGGGCGCTGACCGCTTACAAGGAAGC
>CAZKWN010000003.1:0-3672 GCA_964556605.1 uncultured Candidatus Saccharibacteria bacterium | reverse complement strand
TGTCTTGAACTGCGCTCGTACTACTTGTTCTTTTGGGGATTCTTTTTCTAGTTCTGCTATAAATTTATTTACTGAGACTTCGGCATTTTCAGGGTTGGATTTTAATGCTGTTTCAAGTTCAACCATAAAATCCTTCGCTCTGATTAATAATGACTGTACTATTATATTTTCATTGATTGATAGGTTGGGAAATTCCTGCTGCAGATCTATTAAAACTTTTTTGGCGACTTCTGAAACTTGCGCTATGTATTGATCATAAGTTTGAAAAACTTTTGTTCCCAATTCCGGCTTGCCTGATAAAACTTCCGCTAATCCAATCACTGACGAACCAAAACGAGAGTCTTCGGCAGTAATTAAAAATGACTGCAAAAATTCATTCTTAAAGGGCGGATTTTGTTGCAAAATATTTCTTAGCCGGTCAAATCCTTCTGTATTCTGACCTGATAAAAATCGGAGCAAATGAATTTGGGAATGCAGTGAAATTTCAGATAAATTTATTCCTAAGTCTGTTTCAATTAAACTACGCAAGGCGGGATTGTGTAGATTTTGTAAAAGTAAAGTAAGCTGACCGCTCTTGTTTTCAGGGAAGGGATTAAGATTCGGATCAGCTTCAACTTGAGTAAAAGATTTTGCTTCTATGGCCACCAACTTTGTTGCCAGATTCTGATCGAGCGCTTGTAAAAATTTTTTTATATCAGCCTGGAGCGATTTTTGTTTTTTAGTTATCTGATCTTTGATTTTAACAATTTCCATTAACTCCGCCTCAGCTTCTGGATTATTTTCAACCGATTGAAGTTTTCTTTCAGTGTCATAGTAAGCCTTCCAACTATCCACGTGAAACTGTCTGAGAGAATCAAAAGCTTGTGACAACTCTGCGGCCAGTGGCAACATTGATTTCGATATTTTAGTTTTTGCATCTAATCCTAATTCATCAGATAAAGTAAAAAACTTTGCAAATGACTCAGCTGAAGTAAAAGCACGCTCAGAATTTCGTTCTTGCCTATATCTCAGCATTTCTTCATAGATATTACGCAAGCCTTGAGGTAAATTGGGAGATTGTAATAATTCCTTACCTTTTTCAATAACTAAATCAATAAATCTTTCGGATGCTGCCATGTTTTCATTTTCTGTTTGCTTCCTTAACTCATTAGCTTTTTGGGCATTACTATGTTCCTGTTCTTGTCTCTTTAATAGGATTGAAAAAATTCTTTCCCATTCTTTTTTGGAAAATTGGTCTGAAATTTCCGCCCACTTTTCTGCCAAAATGTCACTCGTCGTAAGTCTTTTTTCTTTCTCTTGTCTGAGGAGAAGATTGGTAACTCGAATGAACAATTCATCAAACTGATGGCGGTTTAATTTTGCCTCGGCCCCTTCTCGTAACCGCTCAACTTCAAGACCATTTTGTTCGGCTGGTTCAGGCAGCGAGGAAACTTCCACTACTCCAAACTGGCGAGGAATATTACTGTGATCAAACAAGCCGATAGCATCAGATGCTATCTTTAATATTTTGTAACTGCCTGCGGGGCTATTTGTTATTCTGATTTGTCTTTTTAATACATCGCTCTGCTCTGTAAGGGTTTCGCTCAATTGCTCAGGCAACCTGGCTCCAGTCGCATTGCCGTGAAAAGTGATAACGCTTAAACTGGGATTTTCTTCTTCGTCCTCAATGGTGATTAAGGCATTTTCAGTTGCATATCTTACGATCGGATATTGTGATTCCTGATTTATGGTTTCAAGCATTCTGACAATACGATCGTGCGCTTCATATCCGGGTTCTCCTTGAGCTATGGCATCTGCCGCTACTGTAGTTAGTTGATGTACCACATCCAACTGTTCGGGCAAATCAAGCTTTCTGATTTTGTCGAGTATCTTTTCAATAGATTCTTCGTGGGCCCAATTTAATTCATAAGTCAGTTCACCAACCATATTCTGTCCAAACCATCCTTGTGCTTCTGGAACACGCGTTGCTTTGGCGGTTGTGATCAAAAGATTCTCCAAACCAATATGATTTGATAGGTTGGGAGAATAAGAAAAGAGAGCTTCGTAAAGACCACTGACAAAAGATTGTAAGGTTTCTTTGTTGTCTGGGCTGATCGATTTTTCTTGAACAAAATCAATTAGGCTATCTAAAAAAATACTAACACCCTCTCTGTATCTAGGTGCTAGCAACCCTTGGCTATGCGAATCAGTTTCTCCGACTAATTGGGCAACCTGGGCTTCCACTCTTCCGACAAAATCAAGTCTTGCACCAAAGTCGCCGTCGGGACCATCGGCTTCATCGTAGAAATTTTGTAACCACGCGCGAGACCAATCCCTAACACGCCCCATAGTTTGTGAATCAAGTCCAGAAATTTTCTCCTGCTTACCTGACTTGGGCTTTTGTATCTTTTTCCCTGGAGCTGGAAGCATGTCGGGGGTGAAGTTCATATATTGAATTATACAATTTATTTCAAGAAGTTTCTATTTCTCATTTTTTTATGATAAGCAATAGCAAACCGGTGCGCTTCGCTGTTTGCCAGCAAAATTGATTTTTTGTGCTTTGAAACAATACTTTCATCCCCCATAATGGCTTTCGCTTTGTGGTGCTCGTCTTTTACGACCGCTGTTACTGGAATATCAAGCGATAACTTTTTTAAAACTTTTTTTGTTGCGTTTATCTGAGCTGTGCTTCCGTCCACAACAATTAAAGATGGAAGGGTCCATTCTGTATGCGCTAAACGTCTTTCTAAGACTTCCGCCAGCGCGCCTGTGTCATTTGCGACGCTTTGCGTTCTTATTTTAAATTTCCTGTATTCGTTTTCCTCTGCTTCACCGTCTATGACTACCGTCATGACTCCAACCATGTTTTTGCCGCCCATGTGAGCAATGTCATAAGCCTCGATTCTAGCCGGCGAAGCAGATAATAAAATTTTTGTATCCGAGGGTCCCACTTTGTTCCCCTTAATGCGCCCAAAGAAGGGCGCAGGATCAAAAATTTTATCATCTGCGAAGCTGTTATTTTTAATAAGAGCCACATCATTGATATGCTGCAAGGCAAAAAGCTGTCTTTTTATTTCCCCCGCTTTTTCAAACTCACGCAATTTTGCATAATCCTTCATTTCTTTTTGCAAATTTTTAAGAATTTTTTTCTTTTTACCTTCAAAAAATAATTTAAGATTTTTAATGTTTTGTAAATAAAGTTTTCGGTCGTTTAGATCCGGCACTAAATTTATTTGTTTATAAAATTCAAGGTAATTTTTGCTTTTGTCGTCCAGGAACGGGAAAATTCTTCTTACGATTTTCATCGCTTCGCGAAGCTGAGAGCTGTTCGGGAAAGGCCCGAAAACTTTCTGAAAATGAGAATTTTGAATGGTGTGGGTCCCGCCCCGTACTCGGGGGAGGGTGAAGCCAGAAAAATTCTCATTTTCAGAAAGTTGTTTGCCGCGCACGACAACAACTTTAGGTAATTTTTCTTTTGTAATGCAAACATAATTAAAACTTTTATCGGACTTTTCTTTTGTATTATATTTCGGCTGATATTTTTTAATGAGATTTGCTTCCAAAATTAGGGCTTCCAACACACTATCCGTGACCTGCCAGCTTATTTTATCGGCCCGAAAAAGCATGTCTACTAAAACCGGACCTCTTGTCTCTATTAAATCTTCCCCGAAATAACTTTTTACCCTGTCTTTG
>CAZKWN010000002.1:8801-14751 GCA_964556605.1 uncultured Candidatus Saccharibacteria bacterium | reverse complement strand
TGGAAGACGTCGCACACACGTCTATCGTTGAATATCCGTTTGTGATGCCGACAAGTGTTAAAGTTGAGCCGGATAAATTAGCCTGCACGACGCTTGGATTTGAATTTGAAGAAACATAAAACAAACTATTGGACGGACCGTAAATATTTATGCTGGCGCTTTGCCCCAGAGTTACTGTGGGGTTTGTTTGATTGAAAGTAATCAGGGTTGATTGGGTACTTCCATTTTGAACGGTCACATAAACAGTTCCGCAAACTGAATTGCTGACAACCGAGCAAAATGTTCCGGTCGTCGAGCCGTAGCTGTTTGCTAAAATATTAATTTGGGATCCGCTAATGCTGAAATTGGCAATTAATGGATTCGAATTGCTCTGCATATAAAGTGAATTTCCATTATTCAGATTATTTACGGAAATAGAATATGTCTGTCCGGCGGAAAGAGTAACATTGGTCGGGACCAGAGAAAATACATTGCTGTTTACGAGCAAAGACGCGGTCGTGGGCCAAGTGACATCGGGAGAGTTCAAACCGGTAATCCCGCCGACAACAGCATGCACCAAACTGCCCGTGACAATGCCATACGCTCTAGTGCTGACAGTCGTCGTCAAAATTCCGTTTGAGTTAGTGTTGCCGATAGACGTTGTCTGCTGTCCGGAGCCGTTTTTTGAATAAGAGAGCAAAACATTTTGATTTTCAACGCCATTTACATTCAACACAACAGAGTCTCCGTCGCCGGATGTGGAAAGCGTTAGCGTCGGAGTGACATCCGCCCGCGCGACTGAAGCGGAAAAAACAAAAGAAAAAACCAGAGAAAACGCAAAAATTATAAAGGAAAAACAAAGAACCGAAAACATATTAAATTTTTTAGATGTTAAATATTTCATGCATATATTATACCACACAATATAACAAAATAAGCAAAAATTACGCACCATTTGTTGTTCATGAAGCGTATCTATTGGTAGCAGACAATGTCGTAGTCTGTTTGATTATAAGTAATAATAATATAGGTTTTTTGTTAAGTTTATTAATTAATTTAAAAAATTTATGAGTAATAAAAAATATGTTTCTGTGTTTATGGCTTTGGCCACATTAGCAACACTGGCAGTAGCCGTTCCGGCTTTGGCGCAAACCAATGCGAACGGGACCACTCCTCCAGCTTGGGGCATTAACGGAGGCAAGGACATGATGAATCGTGGCAATTTTAAGCCTGGTGTATTTGGCACAGTTACGGCCGTCAGTGGTAATATTATAACTGTCACCGGTATGAAGGGTTTTGGCGCAACTACAACCACCACTGTCACCTATACCGTAGATGCAACCAGCGCAAAAATTACAAAAAATAATGTTGCGGGAACAATTTCAAGCATAGTCGTCGGTGATAAAATTATGGCCCAAGGCACATTAACCGGAACCAATCTGGTTGCTACAACGATTCGTGACGGAGTTATGTCGCGCGGAACTAAAACAGGAACTGTAACTGCTCCCGCCAATAAAACTCCCCCAATTACCGGCAACGGACAACCGGTTGTCGCCGGCACGGTCTCGGCAATAAGCGGTTCAACATTGACGATTACAAATAAAAGCAACGTGACTTATACAGTTGATGCGACTAACGCTAAAATCGTCCAAGGACAAACCACTATTACAGTTTCCGGTGTAACCGTCGGAGATAGTGTCGTTGTCCAAGGAACAGTCAATGGCAGTTCAGTGACAGCTTCAAGCGTCATTGATCAAAAACCGGCAACCGCCACCACAGGAGGAACAACTACTCAAACGCACAAAGGATTCTTTGGCAGTATCGGTTCATTCTTTTCACACCTGTTCGGTTTCTAATTAGCAGCCAAAATAAAAAAAACTCTCCGACAGGAGAGTTTTTTTTATACTGCTCCAGACGTTGGACGTCTATAAAACAGACGTCCAACGTCTGTATCTTACGGTGTCGTTGCTCCGTTATTTGGCAAAGTAACATTAGGCAACGTGCCATATCCACCTCCGCGCATCATTCCAAAATTAGAGCGTACGCCTTCTCCTCGGACAGAACCGACTATTTCACCCAGCTTAAATCCGCATCCGAAAATGAGGACGACGATAATAATCTTTAAGATTATCTTAATTAGGCAGAACTTTCCGCCACAACATCCGCGCATGCCACCCTTACATCCTCCGCATGAACACTTAGAATCTCCGCACCCTCCGCACTCTTTTTTATCTACGTTTTCCATAAAAAATATATTTTATTTATAATTCATCCATTATACATCTTTTTTTGATATAATGCCAAAATGCAAATAAAAAACAAAATAGCTATAGTGACGGGGGCTTCGGGCGGAATAGGTTTGGCGCTAGCCAAAGAACTTGCGGAAAACGGCGCAAAGGTTGTTTTAGCCGCCCGCTCCTTGGATGCGCTTAAAAAATTGGAAAAGGAGGTTCCAAATACATACGCCGTAAAGACGGATATGCGCAAGCCGGAGGACGTGAAAAATCTTATTCAAAAAGCAAAAGAAAAATTCGGCCGGATTGATATTCTGGTAAACAACGCCGGGCAAGGTCTCCGCGCTCCGGTTGAAAATATTAATATGGATGAGTATAGGGATATTATGGAATTAAATGTTTTTGCCGTCCTCAATGCCATGCAGGAAGTAATTCCCATCATGCGCGAAGGTGGCGGCGGGTATATCCTAAATATAAGCTCAAGGGTTTCTAAAAATTATTTTCCCAATCTGGCCGCCTACGCTTCAACCAAATATGCCCTAAACGCCATTTCTCTCACGGCCCGGGAGGAACTTAAAAAAGACAATATAATCGTGAGCGTTTTCCACCCAAAAATGACTTCCACCGATTTCGGCAAAAATTCCAGAGGCACTCCGTATGTCTCCTCCGCCGGCCGCCCGGGAATGGTCTCCGACACGCCGGAAGCGGTAGCCAAAGAAATAGTAAAACAAATTGAAAGCGAAGAACCCGAAGCGGGAATGTAAATAAACTAGTTTGTAATTCTCATCCCGCCGAAAATCGCCGCGCCTTTGAGGTTCAGGATGACTTCGCCATTATCCCCTTCTACTTTTACATCGTAGCCTCCCAAGATTGAAGTCGCTTGTGAATTTACTTTCCAGCCTTTTGGAATAATAAGTTCTCCCCCGCCGAAGATTGCCACTATTTCTAGCTCTATATTTTTTTCGGAAGTTTTTGCCTGCGAAAGGTCAATTTTTCCTCCGCTGAAAATCATAACTATTTTCCCGCCCTTGAAATCTTCGGATTTGACGGCTTTGTCCGCCCGGCTGAAAATATTTACTTCGTTTATGAAATTATCATTGGTAGTTGACTGGGCTGGTTTAAAATCCCAATTCCATTGATGATAATAATCTTTGCCGATAATTATTCTTATGCCGATGGCAATCAAAATAAGCGCGAAAACAAATTTAAATAATGAAACACCTAAAAGAGCGCTGAGTCCCAGCACTATCAAAATTGTTCCGAAAATTATTGTTCCCATATACGTTAAATTACTATTGATAAATTTAGCGAATAATAATCCTGATACCAATCAGGATCAAAAGCACCGGCCAGAAAAATTGCCAGAAGTGGCGCCAGACGTCGCTCGAAACTATACCGAGATTATTAAGCAAGAGCAAAGCTCCTATAACTAACACAACCAAGCCAAAAAGCCATCCGCCGCCGCCATGGTGATGATGGTTATGATCGTGGTCATGACGATGATGAAAGTGGAAATCGCCTTTTTTCACTTCTTCATTAAACACTTTTACATGAGGCTCCGAACCATTTTGTTTTTCTTCGTTTTCCATGTGATTTTATTTTAATTGATAATAATGAATTTATGGTTTAGCTGTCTGCGAAGCGACAACACAGCCTTTATAAGTCGTGTTATTCGGGCTTCCCTCGGTAATAAAAGCGGTATTGCCCTTGCTCCAAAACACAAACGATTCATCAGGATTTGCATACCTACCGCCGTCGGCGGAAATAGTTTGAGAAAGGGTAAAAGCGCGCCCGTCGCCTAAATAGAGTACCGCACTTCCGCCGGGAACAGGAGGCATGTCAGGACTCGGGGCAGGCTTGCTTTCGCCTTGAAAATATTTCGCGATGATTACCTTG
The DNA here is from genome assembly GCA_964556605.1 of uncultured Candidatus Saccharibacteria bacterium. Classification (GTDB taxonomy): domain Bacteria; phylum Patescibacteriota; class Minisyncoccia; order Phycocordibacterales; family UBA9973; genus UBA9973. Next base: position 10,642 of record CAZKWN010000002.1, on the reverse strand, counting down.
CCTGCGCCGCAGGTATAAGAAACGATGTTGATCGGCTCTACCACAGCTGTTTGGGAAACAACGGATGATGTCTGAACGGGAGAAGAATCCGGAATTATCTTCTGTTCCGAATATTTTCCGAGGCAAAAACCAATATAAAAGACCAAAACGAACAAAATAATTGACGCTATTTTTGAATACCAAGTCACCTTGTTCCATTCGACTTCCATACGCGCATTATACCACAAACCGAGACAAATAACTATGCCATTTTTATATCATTTTTTATCATTTTAACGATTTCCGGAAATTTAGTTACCTTAAAATGTCCGTTTTTGCTTTTGTATATGATAATCTTTGCATTTCTTAATTTGTTTCTATATTTTTCCGCGTGGGATATTGGAACCACATCGTCGTCTTTTGAGAACATTAAATATAGATTTTTAGAATTCTTTTCAAGCAAAGACAGGTTATTTTTCAGCTTAAATCCTCCAACCAAATCTTCCCCTAATACCGTATCATCGAAGGGTGGACAAATTAAATAAGTTGATAATATTTTTTTGGGGAATTTATGCTCAGATAGATATTTAGCAAGAAAAATTCCACCAAGGGATCCACCAACTAAAATAATATTATCTCTTAATAACGGAATGTATCTTTCAAACCATATTTTCCATTCCTCGTATTTAGCATCTTCCTGTAAGGGCATCCGTGGTCTGATGATTTCAAAATTTTTACCTAGTTCTTTATCAAAATAATCATCACTCCATCTTATTTTCTTTTCAATCGAAATTTCCCTGGTTTTTAGAAAATGCAAATAATCTTTCCTGTTTTTGAAAGTCATCCCGCCATGAATATAAAATATTTGCGTTTTGTTTTTCATGGTTTGATTATAAATTTTTGCCTATCGGATTTTCAATAGGTACAGTTAAGTTTTTAATGTCATCTTCGTCGGTTAAGAAAATTCCTAGTTGTTTTTTAAGTGTATAGAGAGTTATATGTGTTGAGGGATATTTTATATTCAGCGTATATTTTTCATTTATAAAATCATAAAATTTATTAATATTTGATACTTCACACATAACTACCACGGATTTCAAGTCATTCTCTGTGGCAAACCTAAAGTCATTGTTGTAATGCAAAATTTTTATTTCGTTGATTTTAGCGAAATCACAAAAATCGTTTACCACCTTATTAAAAAAATCAGGGACAAGAATATTGTATTTTTGAATTATAATCCCAATACATACTAAACTAACGTGAAAAGAGTCTTTTAAATATAAGGTATTTCCTTGAATTTGTATTTCTTTTGGTAAATCTGTTAGGGAAACCGACAGACCTATCACGTCTTCTTTCGTTCCCCCAACCCTATATTTATTTTCACAGATAAGTTTACTCATAAGATTGTTTCAACTTTTTTTAATAATTCCGGAAATGTTAAATATCCCGCTATTTTATTGAAATGCCCGGCGTTGGGAATAAAAGTTAATTTAACTCCAAGCTCTTTTGCCAACAGCTCCCCGTTCCCAAATGCCACATATGGATCATCATCCGACTGAAAAACATCAAAATGCTTGGCTTTGTTTTTTATATTTGGCCAATCAAAAGAAAAACCGGAGAAACTTTTATCCCGTTCGTAATTGATGATCGGCCTTACTCCAATGCCTGTGCCGGCAAAAAAGACTGCTTTGACCGGGTACTTTAGTTTTTCCAATACTTTTAAAGCAAACACTCCGCCCAGACTATGCCCAATTATAATGGTATTTTCGTCTATATATTGCCCATAGTTTTTCAAAACCTCAAACCATTCGGAAAGTTTTGCCGGAACTACCGGAGGCGTCGGAAACTGCGGCACGAAAACC
>CAZKWN010000002.1:0-8701 GCA_964556605.1 uncultured Candidatus Saccharibacteria bacterium | reverse complement strand
ATCAGCGCGCTGGGCTACGCCAGCAACTGGCTCAATTGGCAGTTTTTAAACTATAAAATAAATCATTGGCTTTATTATTTCGGAGCTTTCATACACGAAAGCTCTCATGCCCTCCTCTGCATCGCGACCGGCGCAAAAGTCAGCCAGTATAAAGTTTTTACCAACCAGCCGCGCGTCGTCTACACCGATTCCAAATTGCCGATATTGGGAAATTTGTTGATTTCCATCGCACCCATCTTGGGCGGAGTCACATTCATGTTTTTCGTAAACAAATATATTTTTCAGGGTCAATTTATCATGCCCGCCTTTTCTAATTGGAAATTCTTTTTGGATGATTTTATAAGATTTTTCACGCAAATAAATTTGGCCGGATGGAAAGATTTAATCCTGCTGTTTATATTTTTGAACATGGGAGCAATGATCGGCCCGTCATGGCAGGATTTAAAAAATGTCTGGATTCTAATTGCTATTTTGGTCTTCGTCCCGTGGCCCTTCTTTGCTCATCTGGGATTGCTTGCCTCGGCTTTTATTTTGATGGGTATTATTTTACAAATTTTCCTGATAGTGATTATTTATTCGGTAAAATTATTTTTTTGAAAACGTAAAAACGACTATCTCGCTATCGCTCCCCACTCGGAGCGGCGGACCCCATGTCCCCACTCCGCTTGAAGTATAGACGGCCATATTACCCAGCATTTTTAGGCCATAGTCGTAGCCTTTGAAAAGAAAATGGGTAAAAATATTCAGAGGAAACATTTGAGCCTTGTGAGTATGCCCGGAAATTTGCATAGAAATACCCGCGCTCTCCGCCTCACCCAACTGAAACGGCTGGTGCTTCAGGAGAATAGAGGCTTCATTCTTGTTTATTTTCAGACTAAAAAGAATTTCTTGAAACTTAGCGGGATTAGTGGAATCGCGGTCGTCTACGCCAATCAATTGCAATCCGTCTATCACGACCATCTCATCATTAAGAATATGAATTCCTAAATTTTTAACAGCCTTCAAATAAGACCCGTCGTCGCGAAATTCTTCATGATTCCCGGTAATAAAATATGTGCCTAGCGCAGGATGCAAACCGGCAAAAGGCTCTATGATTGCGGACTCATTGACTTTCACGCCGTCATAAAGGTCGCCTCCGATAAAAACTATGTCCGGATCCAGATCATTTATTTTGGCGACAATTTCTTTTGAAAAATTCTGGCCGTAAACGTCACCCAAATGTATATCGCTAATCCAGACGGCTTTTTTCCCCTGCCATTTAGCGGGTAAATTCGGCAAGGCAACATTTACATTTTTTATTAAAATAGTACTGGCATGAACAGTACCATATACGCTCACAATGACGGCCAGAGCTAGACACAAGATACCAAACCACGAGAGAGTTATGTCCGCGCCGAAAATCCGCAGCACCCCCATGGCGAGAGCATAGACGCAAGAAGATAAAAATAAATAAAAAGCAAAACCCAGCCAGGTGGCCGATATTGTGTAATAGATTCGGGTAAATAAATTATTAAAATTAAAAGTTAAGACTGAAGCCAAAATAAAACTAAGGCAAAGAATGGCTAAAATTATTCCCGTGATTATCCGCCATACCAAAGAAAGAGAAAGAATAGAAACAACCGCTTTGTAAATAACAAGATGCACTAAGGCGAGTATTAAAGAAATTATTGAAATGAAAATGACAATCATGTTTTTGAGACGTCGGACATCAAGATTCCCAGATGTCCGACGTCTATATCAATTAGCTGATAAATATTTCGTTATATTTGCCTCTTGCTCCGCATAAGTCGCCGCGCAATGAGTAACCCGGTTCTTGTCGTGCAGGTAATAAAGGCAATCTGTGGCAGTTGGATTTAGTACCGCGTCAATCGCATTAATACTCGGGTTTGATATCGGATGCGGAGGCAGGCCTGTATGCGCATATGTATTATATGGGGAATCAATTTTTTTGTCAGCCACGGTAATCGGCGCCCACCAGCCGTTGCCTGTATTCCCGCGGGCATATTGTAAAGTGGCATCGACATCCAGCATCATGCTTTGATTTAATCTATTCCAAAGAATGCCGGCAATCAGCGGCATATCGGCGACATTCGCCGCCTCGCGCTGGACGATGGAAGCCAGCGTCAAAGCCGATGTCCACTTTATATTTTTCGCGGTGAATTGCGGCAGATACGGAGCAAAACCCTCGTTAAATTTATCAATCAGCCGAGTGGCAGTATCCGCCGGATGCTCCCCCACGGGAATCAAATATGTCTCCGGCGCATAAACACCCTCCATGTATTCCGGCTTGGTCGTTGTATCTTTGGTAATAAATTCTGTCGTCTGTTTTTTTGTCCAGCCCAGCGCAGGCGCCAGCAAAGCGGCAATTTCTTCTTTGCGCAATCCGGGAGGAATGACCACCCATTTCATATATGGTTTGCTTGAAAGAACCTGCAGTAGCTGCGAAGGAGTCCAGCCCGTTGAAATTTTATATGCGCCGGGCGCAATCGTCTTCCCGCCGACTAAAGAAGTGAAAGCCGTGGTGTCCGATATGTATCCCCCGCTCAGTAAATTATTTGCAATATCGGCCGGAGCATCGGTAAGGGAAACGACAAATTGATCTGTTCCGACAGGCAACGGCGGAGCGACAGGTTTTGCCGGTATTATCGGCGCTGTTTTGATTGGCATATTGGAGACAGGTAGTGTTGTTTGGATGGGAGCAACAACAGGCGCAACAGCAACCGATTTTATTTTTGATTTTTTATAATGAGCCAAAGCAAAATATCCCCCAATTAAAATCAGGATAAGACATAATATAGCTATCATTTTTGGCTGTTTAAAGTAATCCACAGGTCCATTATAGCACTCAAGATGAAATATAGATGGACTCCTCTTCTCTCCCCGTGGTATAATTTCATCATTACAAAATGTCGTCAAAAAGTAAATATGAAAAATAAAAACATCTGGTTAAGTATTTTTGCAGTAGTATTTTTGGTTGCTCTGCCTCGCTTAAGCCTAGCCACAGCTCCTGCTAAAGCTCCAGTCAGTGTCCCGACGGAAGCCATCACCGTCGCCACCGTAAACATCCAAAATGCAAAAATTCTAACAGAAGACAATGACAACATCCAAATCTCTTTTGATTTAACAAATCGTACCGGCGTTCAGCCTCAGATTAAATATGGCGTGATGCTGGTTCTACAGAATAAAGACGGTTCTCAGATCGTAGAAGACAGTAAAGTATATGATCCGGTCATTTCTCTAGGAGAAAATGATAGCAAAAGTATCACCGTAGACTATGCCGCTCCTTCATTTTTGGACGGACAATACACTTTAGTCATTGAAGCTGAAAATGCGTCAGGCCTAATGTTGGGCATTACCCCAGCCGGAACTGTCACCCTAAAGAAAACCACTCAAAATAGTTTATTTCTAAACTCCTGTTATTTAACAACAGGGACCTCAACCACCCAGTATGCACCTTCTATGGGAGTCAGCATTACCCCTACCGAAAATATATCCGCTTACTGCCAGATACAAAATGGTTTCGGCAAAGAGGTTACTGCCACTCCCCAGTTTTACACTTTTTACCGCAATGCCTTCGGCAACTTGGTCGCCACCCAGACCGGCAATACTCTTTCTGTCCCAGCTGGCAACTCCACCCAAACTTTTTCCATCCCCAAAGCCGCCACTCCCCAGACCTATGAAGTAGAAATGGCTTTATTAGATGCGCAAGGCAACACTATTTCCAATAAATTAACTTTCCATTATATCGTGCAAGGCGACAGCGCTACCATCCAAAACATTGTTTTTGACAAGGACTATTACCAAGCAGGACAAACAGCCAATATTTCTTTCTTTTGGACTGGAGCAACTAATATTTCCCTTGGTGTTAAAGCTAAAGTCCCAGCTCCATCTCCTGTATCATATGTCTTATCCGCCCAAGTGAAAGACAGCAACGGCAATATATGTTCAAAAGAATATTCTCAACCTTTAGACCCTAAAAATGGACCAGTGGTTAAACTTTCTTTAGGTGTAACTAGCGACTGTCTTAACCCAGAGGGAATCTTTGCCATTAAAGATGGTAGTGGTAACCTGTTGGCTAATAGTATTTTTTCTGTTACCAGCAATCCGAAAAATGTTCCGCCTCCAACAGCCACCAAGAATACAACCAACCTCCCAATGATTCTGCTTGTGATAATTCTTCTCCTCCTAGCCGTTTATTTCCTTGTCAAAGCGCACAAAGTTAAAGCAGAGGATGCAGTTAAACCACTTCTTTTTTTGCTTGTTATTTTGGGAGGAAGTTTAATGTTCCATCAGACAGCGAAGGCGGATACGTTTATTGTAGGTGGTTATACCCTATCGGCCAATCTCGGTCAATCTTATAGTCCCGGTGCACCTATTTACATCAGCACCAGTGCCAGTTGGACAGGCTATGGTTGCGCCTATGGTCCTTGCATGGATACTATTGGTAGCGTAACTTACACTGGGGCAGTAAATGGTAATACCCAATATTTCGTCAATGCCACTCTCCCTTCTCCTTATTCCACCCTTAACATAAAAGGGAATACCATAACTTATGTTAATACTAATCAATATTTTCCTTCGTATACAAATACTCTAGTTTACGCCTCCCCGTCTAGTCCTGGAAGTTATACAGCCAATTTTAATGCTAATATCTCATATTATTTTTGGCGCATTGTCGGCCAAAACGACGCTTCCTATCTCGTGAGTGGCCTATGGACCGGTTCCATGTCCATGCCTTACAGCGTCGCTTGTCCCTCTGGAACAAATTGGAACGGAAGCAGTTGTGTTGCTCCCCCCCCTCCCGTAAACGGCGGCTGGTCCGGCTGGAGTCCGGCTTCTTGCCCCGTAGCTTGCGGTCAATCTGCCAGTAATCTCACCCGTACTTGTACTAATCCAGCACCAGCTAACGGCGGAGCGGATTGTTCCGGTCCAAAGACTCAAGGTTGCGCAGCGACAGCTTCGTGCTATATCCCTCCTACCGGCACTCTCACCCCCGCCTCTTCTTCCTGCACTATTAAATCCGGAGACAGCAGTTGTAATATAAATTACACTTGGACTACTACCAATCCTAATGCGGATGTCACATCTAAGATTACTTCTGCCTACCCCGGGTCTAATACCACGGTGGCTAACGGGAATTCTGGTTCCAGCGTTCCTTTCTCCATTCCATTTTCAACCAGCAGTAATCCGTCCACCAATCCTATAAAATTTTATCTTTATAATACTTCCCAGCTTGATACAGCCACAGCCACAGCCAGTTGTCATTCCGGTACATCCTGGGACGGAAGCAAGTGTTCGCCTCCTCCTCCGGTAGTGCCCGGCGTATGGGGTCATTGGAGCGGCTACGGAACTTGTAGCGCAAGTTGCGAAGTAACTGGAGGCCCAGCTCCAACCCAAACAAAAACTCAAACTTGTGATAATCCTGCTCCATCCGGAGGAGGAGCAGAATGTACACGGCTTGATGGCACTCTTACTGATCCTTTTAATCGTACTCAGTATCAAACACAGTCCTGCAATACAACACCTTGCACTGCGGTCTGTGGTCCCACACACAACAACAACGCCTGTACCGTGGGGAGTCAGAGCAATCTACATGAAAACATTTCTAACTGGACTTGGTATTGTACAGGGATAGACAATAACCCAATACAGTGCCCTCCGGAGCTTAAGAAGAAGCCGGCATATCAGGAGAATTAGGAGAAATCCAAAATGCAATCCCTCCTGGCCTCCCTTTATCAAGGGAGGAAAAAACTAAAGTCCCCTTGATAAGGGGGATTAGGGGATTGTATTAAAAACTACATATTTATAATCTCCTCTATAGCGCTCCCCTTCTTGTAAATAATTAAATCGCTCTTCGCTTCTTTCCAGGTTTGTTGGACGTTATCTAAAATTCTCCACGTTTCTAAAATTTCAGCGCTTGAAATGAATAAGTCATGGTTCCCTTCGAGAACGGCTCTAATAACTCGCCCGTAGGCATCTGGCTCGTGCTCAATATTGAAAACTTTTTTACTACCATCTTTATATTCGATTCTTATCTCTGTAAATTTTTCAGAAAAAGCTTTTCCGGTAGAAAGAACCATCGACACGCCGCGCCAAACAGGATCATCAGAAACTAAGTTTACTGAGACGAAAGTTTCCGTCATGCTTTCCTGGTTGCCTACCTCCTCACGATATCCTTCATATTGCCCTCTTTTTACGCACTCGTGTTTTTTTAAATCGCAAACTATTTGGAGATTCTTCAACGCATCATAACGACAAACTTCATCAAACGATTGAGCGAGCACCACGGCAAGCATTTCAAGTAGATGGCTCTGTAAAAAATCTTTCAATGCTCCGGCCTGTTCATAAAAATTAATCCGGCCTTCTATGTCTATTTTTTCACTGGCAATAATTTCTATCTTTGAAATTCCACTTTTTTCCCAATCTTCGGCTACCACCCTATCTATAGATTGCTTTGCCAGATAATGGTCAACTCGATAAATTTGGTTCTCAGAAAAATATTTATCAATATGCTCTATCAGACTTCTGGCGGATTCTAAATCTCTTCCAAAAGGTTTTTCAAGCATTATTTTTATTTTATCTCTACCAAAATTATCACTGATTATTTTGACGACGTCTGGCACGGCTTCGGGGGGGACCGCTAGATGAAAAATTTTCTTTCCGTCTTTCGGAATCAAATTTTTAAAATTTCCATAATCTTTACGGGAAATAGGCACAACGTCGCCCGGAAAATTCATGTTTTGGAGAGCTGGCAATAAATAGCGTTTCGATAAATCTCCAGAAGCGCCAAAAATTACAAAAGTTGTAATGTTATTATTCATCTATTTATTCATCTTATGTCCGCCGAAAGCGTTGCGCATGGCGGCTAAAAGCTTGGTGGCAAAATTAACCTTACCTTTCTGGGATTCTATTCTCACATCAAAAGCCGCCTGCATAGCCGGCGTTTCTATGTTTAAACTCTTTGCCACCTCTAGCGTCCAGCGCGCTTCTCCCGATTCCGCCACAAACCCTTCTATTCCGGAGAGTTCCGGATTTTCTTTTAAAGCGTCCCGCGTCAATTCATTGAGCCATGAGGTGACCACGCTATGATGCTGCCAGACATCGCCGGCCGAAGCCAAATCTATATTTTTATACGGGCCTTCTTTTAAAATTCTATACCCCTCCGCCAGAGATTCCATCATCCCATACTCTATGGCGTTATGCGTCATTTTCACAAAATGCCCGGCACCCGAGCTCCCAAAGTGATGATACGCGCCTTCCGGCTTTGCGAGTGTATTTAGAACCGGTTCAATTATTTTGAATGTTTCCGCATCCCCGCCCGCCATCATGGAAAAGCCGTTCTTGTATCCCCAAATACCTCCGCTCGTGCCGACGTCCATCAGAATTGATCCTTTTTTGGAAACCAATTCCGCACGTTTTTTTGTCAGTCTAAAATCAGAATTGCCTCCGTCTATCAAAATGCTTTTCTTTGGAATTATTTCCAGCCATTCATTCAATTCTTCATCCACTGCATCCGACGGTATCATTAGCCAAATAACTACCTGCTCTCCATTAAATGCTTTTACAACTTCTTCCCTTGTGTAGGCAGGCGTCATTCCCAAACCTGCCATCTCATCCACAGGAGCCTTGCTTCTGTTGTGAGCAATGACTGTATGCTTATCTTCGTGGAGCTTTTTGGCAATCTGCGCTCCCATTTTACCCAAACCTGCAATTGCTATTTTCATGTTTTATATAAATTTTTCGAAAACATATCTTTTATAGGGGGTTTCGAGGCTGGCGAGCCGAGAACTTCAGGATTTTTTAAGCTTCAAAAAATCCGTGCCCTAGAAAAGATATGTTAAGAAAAATTACTACATATCGCTAAATATCGTTAATAATGGAACCTTTTTCAAAATTTGCGCCGGTTGTTTGATAATATCAATTTCATTTTTTGCTAAATCTTGCAACACATTCCACTTATCATTGCCTTGCGCCCATATCACCGCTTCGTCCAGTTTCTCTATTGCTTTTGGAGTTATGGTGATGCGAGAGAATGTGGACGTATCATAACTAAAAGCCAAATCTTCGGAATTTATTGCGCCACTCTCCGGCAACATTCCGGCTGTGTGTCCGTCTACCCCTATGCCGAACAATCCTATTTTATACTCGGCTCTCGTGAGTTCTTCATTAAGAATTTTATTAAATTTTTCAGTGGTGATGTTGCGGTCGTCGTCAATTAAAATAGGAATAATTTTTGCTCCCGATAGAGCAAAACCTTTTTCCGTGAGCTGAAAATAATTTGAATTGAAATGATCAATAGGGCCGTATCTTTCATCGGTCAAAGTGATGGTCAGATTCTCCATTAAATTTTCGTCCGCCTGCTCTTTTAAAATCTCCCCGATTTTTACGCCGACCGAGATAGAAGAACCGCCGGTCAAAAACAGTAAAACCCGCTTGCCTCCCTTTAATTTATGGAAGATAGCCGAAGCCACAAATTCCGCGGCATCTTCCGGCTTTGTGGTTGTTTTTAGGACAATGCTCATGAATGCATTATAGCAGAATTTCCATCTTTCCAAGGTCTGAGAAAAATGAAAACAATCATAGCGATAAATGTGACGGTGGCCGCAAAAATAAAAGCATAGACGGGGCTAAAAATCCAAAGCACGCCGGCAATAGCCGAGGCCGGAAGATAAACCAAGCCGGTAAAGAAATTATAAACGCC
>CAZKWN010000001.1:0-17160 GCA_964556605.1 uncultured Candidatus Saccharibacteria bacterium | reverse complement strand
AGGTTCAGGCGAAGAAGGAGGGGATGATGACGATGCTGTAGGATGGAGTTTTTCAGGCGGTAATGGGAGTAGTTTCTTTGGAAGAGATATTTAGAGTTGTTTCGGAATAGTTCGGCAAGCTCACTATAAATAAAAATGCTTTTTTCATACAGCGCAAAATCAAAAACGGGAGAAATTATGGAAAGCGTTCTAGACGCAACCGACCGATTTGCTCTTTCCCGCGATTTGCGTTCGCGCGGTTTTACTCCTTTGTCAATCACCGAAAAGGATGAGGGATTCATGAGTAAATTTTCAGCGCTCAACACCGTTATTTTTTCAAGAGTTAAAGTTTCCGAACAAATTATTTTTACAAAAAATTTAAGCGGAATGCTGAAAGCCGGCCTCTCACTCTCCCGGGCTTTGTCGGTTTTGAAAAAACAGACGAAAAATCCCAAGCTTAGTGCGGTTTTGACATCCCTGACGGCCGATATAAATGCCGGCGGATCTTTTTCATCCGCTCTCTCGAAATTTCCCGAAGTTTTTTCAAAGCTTTTTACATCCATGGTTAAGGCCGGTGAAGAGTCCGGCAATCTCTCCGGCGCGCTTTCCGAGATTGGAATCAATTTAGAAAAATCAAACTCTTTAACAAAAAAAATAAAAGGAGCTCTCATCTATCCGAGCGTTATTTTTTCAGCGATGATTATAATAGGTGTTTTGATGTTCGCCTTTGTTGTGCCTACGCTGGCGAATACTTTTAAATCGCTCGGTGTCACTCTGCCTTTCACCACGCGTCTGATTATTTTCTTCGGCGACTTTTTCTCCCAGAATTTAATACTATCTTTTGTCGTCATATTCGGCGTAGCGCTCTCCATGTATCTGATTTTCCGCGCGGAGTTTATGGAAAAATACGTTGATTTTGCCGTTCTCAGAATTCCGATTATGAGTAATTTATCAAAAGAATTAAATACCGCCCGCACTGCCCGCACAATATCCTCTCTTTTATTTTCCGGAGTTTCTATCGGGCGGGCCGTGGAGATAGCCGAAGATGTCGTCCAGAATATTTATTACAAAAAAGTTTTGCAAGAGGTAAAAATAGCCATAGAAAAAGGAGAGCCTTTTTCTGCGGTATTTGAGGAAAACACCGGACTTTATCCAGTAATGGTTTCTGAAATGATTCAGGTCGGAGAAGAAACCGGAAAGCTGTCGGACATGCTACTCCAGATTGCCATGTTTTACGAAGAGGAAGTTGAAAATAAAACAAAAAATCTTTCCACAATTATTGAACCCTTGCTCATGGTTGTGATCGGCATCGGCGTCGGCTTTTTCGCCATTTCCATGATTTCTCCGCTCTATACGATTCTGGGGAGCATAAACTAGCCCGTCTGCGGTGGATTAATTATTTTCTTTTCAACTTTCTGTAAATAAACATAATTAATAAAATAATTATGAAGAAAAAAAAGTAAGGAGCCAGATTAATGCTGTTTTTTGCCGCGCTTGGTTGCGTATTGGCCGGATTGGTTTGGATATTGGATGTATTTTGCGCAGGCTCGCTGTTGTCCGGGGAAGGAGTTGTATTATTGGCGTTGCCGGATATGTTCGCGTGAACATTATCCGAAGAAGGCATTGGCTGTAATAATTGTGCGTTTGGAAATATTGCTTTCATGTAAATTGTAAATTTTTAATTGTTAATTACTAATCCAGCTTAATTGTTTGTAGCCGGAGGAAGAAAGAGGGAAGCCCGGCGGGGGAGAATAAAGAAGATTGTTGTCGTAAGTATCGCTGGTCGTGGCATAACCTGAAACATTATTATTGCCATCAACCCAGTTCCAAGTCCATTGCCCGAAAGTCATGATTGACCCGTATATTGATATGCTGTTTTTGATTGCGCCGTTTGGGTAATAAAACATTTGCGTGCTTCCGTTCTGGGCTATTAGAGCGGCGTCGATTTCCAGATTGGACGGTGCTCCGTAGGCGACGACTATATCTTTTTGAGACAAAAGTCCCAACACATCTGAACCATCTTTTGCCAGATAAGTTATGTTGTTTTGAATATAAATATTCGGAGCAGAAGAGGATACGTAAGGAAGCTTGGCGGCAGTCACCATCACCCGGCCATGCACAACTCCTTCCACCCAGGTGTTGTCTTCGGCATATATCATTCCGTTGCTTGGTATCGCCACCGTGTATTGCAGGCTTCTGTTATTATAATCAATGTTTTCATTATGGGCGCTGTTGTTCACATCCCATCCGGTCGGATCGTTTGAAAGCGAAGTTACTTTGTAAACGGAAACGGTGCCGTTGCTGTTAAACACCAAAGAATACCCATTTGCGTTTGAAGGAGGCAGATAAATTCCGGCGCTTTGCGCTCCGCTCTTTAGGGCGGCAAGATTTGAGGTTAGCGCGGAAAAATCAACAGCCGGAACCGGGAATTGCCAGAAACTCTGAACCGCCTGGCTGGCGCTCCCCCATACTCCATTTTCGGTCTGCGGGCACGGACTGCCTTGGTTTGCGGAGCAGGTGTAGGTGGATTTCGCGGAACCAATCGGAGCATTGCCGACTCCGTCAAAACGAATGCCGCCGTTTGACTGCATTTGCCCGTTCACGGTTTCCGAAGGCCCGATCCAGATAATATCATTGCTTAAAAATGAATAAACGGCCAGAGATGGAATTCCATATTTCACGGTGATAGTTCTTTTGACGCTCGGGTTGATGCTGGTGTTTCCGGTGGAGGCAATCGTCACTACCGTGCTTCCATTCGAAGGCGGGGTGATAACCAGGCTGTATTGGCCCAAGACGTTTTCCGTGTCTGTGTCGACATAGTTGTGCACATAAGGGCCGTTCGTGTTTGTGCCATCCCGATAGTCGGCGGGGAAATGGGCCAAATGCCATTGGTAATAATTTATTCCGGCTTCGGCTATTTGCAGAGCCTGTTCTTTGGCAACCGTTTCCTGCGTTAATTTATCCGTGGTCACAACCCAGCTTATTATCGGCGGCATTACCACGGAGAAAATACTGATGATGATGAGCAAAAGCAGCAATGCGTCCCCTTTGTTTTTTCTATTTTTAATTACTTCCAACATTTTTTAATTGCCTAAATTAGTTTTTAAATTTCTAATGTTTGCTCCGGCCGAGACGGTGAATGTGCCGCTGCTGTTTGGTGTAATGTTTTTTAAAATTATCAGATTTATTTTAACGAATCTCACGGCGTTAATGTTTACGGGATTTGACAGAGCGTTGCCGCTTCCGTTGTAAGTTCCATCATAATAATAAAAAAGAGGGTTTGCTCCCATGGACATTTGCGTGGAGAGAGCAGTGATGGTCTCGGTTTGTCCGTTATAAGAGAGCGGACTGCCTCCAGGATTTGTGATTCCCTTATACAAAGTATTGCCCGATATGTAATATCTGATTTTTGAAACTGTTCCATTTGCTCTTAAGGCGGTTGAGAAAAAAATTATTTGATTGGCGGTTGCTTGATTTATCGGATACGCGCCGCCGGCGCCGTAAGCCGCATTGCGGATTTCATTGGCGAAATTATTGGAAATTATCGTGGCTTCCGTGGTATTTGAAAGAATTCCGGTTTGCTGTTCGCTTACTTTGAAGATATCTCTTATCATTAAAGTAGTTCCCGCCATCAAAATCCCGAAGATGAATATGGTTAAAACCGTTTCGATTAAAGTGAATCCGGATTGTTTTTTAGATTTGTTTTTCATGATGATTAATTCGGCGTGAGCATTACTTGCAGCACTTGATTTCCGCTGACATTCAAATTAGAAACTGTCTTAGTCGTATAGCCTGATAAACTGACGCTCACATTATAATTTCCCGAAGATGCAAGTCCTCCGAAGAAAACTTGTCCCGGCGTAAAGCATCCCGAAACATAATTAACTCCGACGCTGGTTATGGTAGGATTCTTTGTATTATCCGTGGTGGAAAGAAAAGCTCTGTATCTGATGTATCTGTTATTGTTGTTCGCTGAGCTTATGCTTCCGCCCGGAGTCGTATAATATGTTCCGCTTGTTCCGTCGGGACCTATAAAATTCCAGGTGGTATTGTCGTTATTTGTGGCAATTTGAAATTTTACAGTATCGGCAGGGTCTTCTGAAGTTGGTTGCCAGTTTAATGTTGTGTAAGCCGTGCTGCTACTTCCCGTGTCAAAGGTTGAAGAATCCAAAGAGGCTGAATTTACAAGCGTGCGGCCTCCGCTATTTAAGAGCCGCATGGCGAGTGGCATGTCCGTCGCGCTTATTCCTCCGCTGTCTTGCCAATATTCCGTCGGGTCGCTCCAGCTGGCTTGTCCGGAACCCCCGTTCCAATACTGCTCCGTCCACAAGCTCCCCCCCGTAACTTCGGTTGTATTAACTATCGGACTCCCGTTGGTTAAATTTACAGTCGCTCCTTCTACCCCATTGCCTGTTGATGAATCTTTCACAATAACCAGCAGGCTGTTGGCGGTTTTCGGACCCAGAATTAAATTAAATATCTGGCTGGTGTTCGGCAAGATATTAATTTGCTGTATCGGAGAAGATCCGTAAATCATATAAGTATTTCCCGTGAGTGCCGGAGTGTAATTATCCCACTCTATGTTGCTGAGCGTAACCTGCCCCCCGCCGTTTGAGGAAAAAGTGTTGTCATATTTTATAACATTCGGAGTTCCTATTAATTTTGACCCTTTTATTTCTAATCCAACTCCGGAGATAGCTCCGCAAGTCTGATTTAGTGTATTGAAAGTTAAATTGCTTGTTTTGTCTACCGCAAAACTTATCTGCGTTACTTGTCCGTTAGCAATCGTAGCGTCCGGCTTAGTCGGGCTTGGATTTTGAACGGTTATCGGATAGGTCCGGTCGCTGGAGTAACCGCTTTTTGTAACAGTCACATGATAGCTATTGGCGCTGTCGGGCAAACCCACCTCAATCCATTTTCCGTTTGCGTCGCTTGTTCGGGAGAGATTAATGCTCGGGCTGACGGCAGTGTTGGTTATGTTTATGTTTGCGTTCGGCACCGGCTGGCCGAAGGCGTTTATCACACTTAAAGAAAGCGCGCCACCATTTGTCATATTCTCCAATCCGCTCGGCACGATGTTTGTTGTAAAATTATATATTTGGCCGGTCGCGGTGTTTTTTATTGAAAGTTTAACCTGCTTATAGTCGTTGGGCGCGGGATCGGTGCTGAGCGCTATCGTTCCGTCAGCCGGGTCATCGATGTAAGTTACTTCAAAATATACTTGGTATGAGGTGTTGTTCATTGTAATCGCGCTTGGATTCGCAAAATCCGGCAAATTCCCGTGAGGGTTTCCCTGAATTGTTCCGACCTGCGCATACGGAATGTTCCGGGCGTTTTCCAGGTATTGCCTGGCCAGCGAAGAGATACTCGTATTTTGCCAATTTAGCGCGGCGTCTTTATAAGTTAAAAAAAATGCCTGGTAAACAACTCCCGCAAGCAGGACAAAAATCGCGATAGCCACCAAGCTTTCAATAAGAGAGAAACCTCTTTGATTCATGTTTATATTTTATCTTATTATGATATAATTTGCTATATGTTTAAAGGTAAAATTATCATAGGCAACTGGAAGATGAATCCGCTTACTTTGAAAGAAGCGGAAAAACTGTTTACTGGCGTGGTGAAAAGTGTTTCTACTGTAAAGAATACAGAAATCGTGGCATGTCCGCCGTTTTTGTACTTGGAAAAATTAAAAAAACTGTCTAAAAAAATATCGCTGGGTGCCCAGGATGCTTTCTGGGGAGATACCGGCGCTTTTACAGGAGAAGTGTCAGCCGAAATGCTTTATGGCGCCGGCGCCAGATATGTTATATTGGGCCATTCGGAAAAGCGGGCGCAGGGCGAGAGCGACAGCGAGATAAATAAAAAAATAAAATCTTCGCTTGCGTCCGGGCTTCTGCCGATTTTATGCGTGGGAGAGAATGAACGGGATCTCAATCATGAATATTTTAATTTGATTAAAGCGCAGTTGAAAGTTTGCCTGGAAGGAATTTCAAAAAGTTTGGCTTCAAAAATAATTATCGCCTATGAACCGGTCTGGGCGATTTCCTCTACACCCGACCGCAAAGACGCCACTCCGGACGATTCGCAGGAGATGGTTATTTTTATCCGCAAAATTCTTTTTGATAAATTTGGTCCTGACGGAGGAAGGATGAGAATTATTTACGGCGGTTCTGTCAGTGAAAAAAGCGCGGAGGAATTTCTCCGAAATGGAGGGGTGGATGGATTGCTCGTCGGCCGCGCTTCCTTGGACGCTAAAAAGTTCGGAGAAATAGTAAAAACATGCGAAGTATTAAACAAATAAAAAATATAAGAGGAAAAACCGTGCTTTTGCGGGTGGATTTTAACGTTCCCATAAAAAATGGCAAAGTTTTGGACAATTTTCGGATTAAAGCTGCTCTGCCGACGGTAAATTTTTTACTTCAAAAAGGCGCCAAGATAATTTTAATTACCCATCTTGGCAAAGACGGCACAGCTAGCCTGGATCCGGTGATAAAAAGTTTCTTTAGAATTTCAAAAATAGATAAAAATAAAGTTACATTTTTTGAGAATATTAGAAAATTCCCCGGAGAAATGAAAAATGATTTGGCTTTTACTAAAAAGCTTTCCGCGATGGGAGATATTTATGTCAACGATGCTTTTTCGGTTTCCCATCGAGCTCACGCCTCAATAGTTTCAATTCCTAGATATCTTCCAAGCTTTGCCGGATTCCAGCTGGAAGAAGAAGTAAAAAATTTGTCCCATGCTTTCGAAAAAACCAAGCATCCGTTTTTATTTATCTTGGGAGGGGCGAAATTTTCTACAAAAATGCCTTTGGTTAAAAAATATTTAAAATTAGCAGACCATGTTTTTATCGGCGGAGCTTTAGCGAATGATTTTTTGAAAGCAAAAGGATATGACGTGGGGGAATCTCTTGTTGACGATATAAATTACGAGGTTACTGAAATTTTAAAGAATAAAAAATTAATTTTACCCACAGATTTTGTCTTTAAAAATAAAGCAATTATAGATATTGGAAAGGAATCAGTAAAAAATCTTGAAATAATTATAAAAAAATCAAAACTGATTCTCTGGAATGGCCCACTCGGCAAATATGAAGACGGAGGAGCGGAAGCTACTAAAAAAATATTAAAAATAGTTGCCGCTTCAAAAGCGGAAAGCATTGTTGGGGGAGGAGATACAGTTGCTCTAATCTCTGAAATGAAAATGGAAAAGAAATTTTCCTTCGTTTCCACCGGTGGCGGAGCCACTCTTCAATTTTTAGCGGATGGAACACTCCCGGGAATCAAAGCGCTCCGGTAATTTTTTTAGCTACCTCTTCCATCTCTCCTTCTTTATACGGTCTTCGTCCGCGCCAAGGTCCGAACCCATCGCTTGCGAGTCTTAGAATGATATGGATATGTGAATGAAAAATAATTTGCCCCGCAGCCGGATCGTTGTTCATTGTGACATTAATCCCGTCTGCCTTGGTTTCCGACTTAACGGCCCTGGAAATAATTTTCGCGGATTTTATCATGCTTGCCAGAATTTCTTCCGGAGTTTCGTAAATATTTACGAAATGCTGTTTCGGGATTATCAGAGTGTGTCCGATATTAACCGGCTTAATATCCAAAAAGGCCAAGATGTCGCTATCTTCATAGATTTTCGCATAGGGCAGTTCTTTTTTTACAATTTTGCAAAAAATACAATTTTCCATATTTATATATTCTATACTTTATATGTTAAAATTCAATCAATGCAGAAATATAGCGAATTTTTAAGGACACTTCTGGAAAAAAGAGGTATTTCTGATGGTAAAACAGCTGAAATTTTTTTAAACCCGGATTATGAGCGGGATTTTCACGACCCTTTTTTAATGAGGGACATGAAGAAGGCTTGTGCCAGGATTTTTAAAGCGATAAGCGCAAACGAAAAAATAGTAATTTACGCGGATTACGACTGCGACGGCATACCCGGAGCTGTGATTTTGAATGATTTTTTTTCCGCCATAGGCGGATCCGCCTCAGGCGGAAAACAGATCAATTATGAAATCTACATCCCTCAGAGGAATTCTGAAGGGTATGGATTGAATCTTGACGCGATTGGGCAATTCATTGACGCGGGAGTAAAACTTTTAATCACCGTTGATTTGGGCATCACGGCAGTTGCGGAAATAGAGCTGGCGAAAAAAAGCGGTATCGATGTGATAATTACCGACCATCACATATCCCAAGAAATTTTGCCTGATGCCTGCGCAATTTTAAATCCGAAGATTGATGACCCCGCCAAGGACGGGGTAAATTATCCGGAAAAAATGTTATGCGGAGCAGGAGTAGTTTTCAAGCTTGTGCAGGGATTAATTCGCTATGCAAAAGACGAGAGTATCGATATTAAACCAGGCTCCGAAAAATGGATGCTGGACATGGCGGGTCTGGCGACTCTTTCCGACATGGTTCCGCTTACGGGAGAAAACAGAGCCATTGCTTATTTTGGAATGAAGGTTCTGAAAAAATCTCCGCGCCCGGGATTGCAAAAACTTCTTGCCAAAATGAACATTGACCAGAGATATTTGTCGGAAGACGATCTTGGCTTTATGGTCATTCCACGGCTCAATGCCGCCTCGCGTATGGATAACCCGATGCGAGCTTACGAGATTCTTTCAACCGCGGATGCGGCGGTTGCCGGCACTTTGGCAAATCATTTGTCAAAAATAAATGATGAAAGAAAAACCATTGTCACGGGAATTATGCGCGAAGCAAATAGAAGGCTTGAAAAGAATTTGACAAGCCCTTCGGGAGATAATAGGGAAGTGATAGTTATAGGTAATCCGGAATGGAGAGTCGGTGTTTTGGGGTTAGTGGCAGGAAAAATTTCAGATGAACACAAAAAGCCCGTTTTTGTCTGGGGCAAGGATGAAAACGACTGTATTAAAGGTTCCTGCCGGAGCGACGGTTCAGTGTCTATTATGGAGCTCATGAATGAAACAAAAGAATCTTTCATAGAATACGGCGGACACGAACTGGCCGGAGGCTTCACAGTGCAGGCCGAAAAGATTCATTTTTTAGAAGAAGCTCTTTCAAATTCTTTTCAAAAAATTACCACAGAAAAAAGTACCCCTTCCGCCTCCGGCACCTCCCCCTATGTAGGGGGAGGACAGGTGGGGGTAAATTTTGATTTAAAACTTTCACTCGGAGAAGTCAACATGAAAAATTGGAAGGAGATAGAAAAGCTGGCGCCATTTGGGCTGGGGAATCCCAAACCCGTTTTTCTCTTTGAGAGTGTGAAGATAGAAAAGATAAAAAAATTCGGAAAGAACGGCTCAGGGGAGCATTTAGAGATTGCTTTTTCCGACCAAAATAAAAACAAGGCAATAGCAATCTCTTTTTTCTCCAATATCGATTCTTTTAAAAATACTTTATCCGAAGGATTGAACGTAAACTTGCTTGCCACTTTTGACTTGTCTCGTTTCCGCGGTCGCGAAGAGTTAAGATTAAGAATAGTGGACATATTCTAAATATTAAATACACAGAAACATGATATTAACATTATTTGCGATAGCAAAGGTTGTTAATATCTTAGTCTATCTTGAAAAATTATAAGATTTAGCTAGTTTAAAAGTTTTTATTGTATCTTTAAGTTTAATTTTTTCTACATAATTCATAAATTCTTTTGGTAAAGGGGAAGGCCCAACCCAGACACTTTTTTGGACCATGATATATTTAAACTTTTTTAAATGCCAACGAAACCACTCTCTTTCCGCTTTCTTTGTTTCCGGAATATCAAACATAACAATAAGATTTTTAGGTGCATTATTTGCAAATGAATTTTGAAATTGTTTTAAAGAATCAAGTCTCCTTTTTACATATTTTTTGCCAGCTGGAGTCAAATGCCATCCTTTTTCATTGTTATCAACAAAACCATTTTTTCTTAAACGATAAAGCGTAGCTTGTATAGAACTCCGTGAGTGATTTTTAAAAACTGTAAGGTTAAAGATATTCGCCTGTGTGCTCTTAGGAGGGAATATGGTATTTAAAAGCTCATTTAATATTTTATCTACTAGGCTCATAAATCAATTATAATATAAAATTCCAATATTAACAAATCTAGCGATAGCAGAAAGTGTTAAGTTTTTTAGAATATTACATTTTGTTTAAGTATTAAAAATTTGATACAATAAAATCATGTCAAAGCTGATTGTATGTCTCGGGTATAGATTGAAGACCGATGGCTCAATATCCCCAATTCTTGAGAATCGCATTAAAGATGCGGTAAAAATATGCGTTGGCAATGAAAATTCCATATTGCTTTTGATGGGTTCTTCTCCTTATGGAAATTTAATAAAAACCTCTGTTTCTGAAGCTTCTGTTATGAATGATTATATTAAGAAAAATTTTAGTGAAGAAATAAAAGGTGTAAAAATACAAATTGAAGGAAATACTGCCAGTGCGGTAGAACAGTTGTGTTACTTGAAAAAATTTATTGAAGAAAATAAATTAAATTACTCCGATGTAACCATTGTTTCTAGCGAATTTTTTAATGAAAGGATAAAACTTTTTGCGGAATATATTTTGGGCACCAGCAAAGGCGTTAATTTTATTGGCTCTGCCGTACCGCAAGACTTGACTGAAAAATTTAAAGAAGACGAGGAGAGTAAATTTAAAGACGCGAAAATTTGGTTGGAAAATAATTATACAAAAGGAGACCACGAAAAGATATTAGCTGACCACAAAGCTTTTCAGCAAAAAGTAATTAATAAGGAGATTACCAATCATAGAATTTCTTAATTTTTATGGAAAAAGAAAATGAAAAAATAATTATTTATACTGATGGGGCGGCGAAGGGAAATCCCGGGCGGGCTGGCTGGGGTATTGTAATAATAAATTACCCCTACCCATCCTCCCCCTACAGTAGGGGGAGGAGTAAGGAGGGGGTACTTGAACTGGGTGGATGTGTAGCGCATGCGACGAATAACCAGATGGAATTGACGGGTCCGATAGAAGCTCTAAAATATTTGAAATCCAAAATGTCAAAGACGGTCTTTGACATAGAGATTATCTCCGATTCAAAATATGTGATTTTGGGAATCACTGAATGGATTTTCAATTGGCAGAAAAATAATTGGCGAAATGCCGCCAAGAAGCCGGTATTAAACCGCGAACTTTGGGAAGAATTGTATAAACTTACGCAAGATTTAAAAATAAAATGGACTTATGTGAAAGGTCACAATGAAAACAAATGGAATGAACGAGCGGACGAAATAGCTTCAAATTTTGCGGAGGGCATTCCAGTGGAACTTAAAAAATAAAAATATGAAACAAAATCCTCTAGAAAATAAAAAATCTAAGCAAGAGAAGTTGGACGTAAGAATAGAAGTAGCAAAACTGGATGACTGGGAAGCCTATAAAAAATTGAGACTAATGGGTATTAGTGGCTCTGACTCAGCAACATTTGGGATTACAGAAGAAGATAAGATAAAGAGAATAAAAGAAGAAACGTTAAGGACAGAAAAAGAGTGGAAAGCTGATTTATCAAGGGAGGATATGTTTGTATTGCTAGCCTGGAATGGTTCTATCCCAACGGGCCTTGTTCGAGCAGAACGGAAGACGAATGAATGGTGGCATATGGGCTGGCTTTATGTTCCTGACGAATTTAAACGTAAAGGTATTGGGCGAAAAATAATGGCTGCGGAATTAAATAAAATAATTAAAGAAAATGGAATCAAGGCTTCAGGTTTTATTAAAGACGATAACGAAAAAAGCATAAATAACCTTGAGTCGTTAGGTGGTAAAAAGGTAGATTCCAATTTGACAGGATACTCTAAAGAGACAAAAAAAAGAGGTCGTGAATTAGGTTTTTCTGTATATGAAGTGGATTTAACTGACCCCGAAGTAGTTAAAAAAATTAACGAGGTTTTAAATGCGGGATAGAATTTTCTATTCAATCTGTTTCGGATTTTTGTTCGGCATATTGTTGCGCTCATTCTCTTTTGTAAGTTTATATTTTGTTACTTTGTTTGGAGTTATTTCTCTGGCGTTGCTTTTACTTTTTACCCTAGCCCAAAAAAATTATTGGGGAATTATCGCTTCTGTTTTTATTCTGGCATTTTGTTTTGGAATTTTTAGATTTCACACAGTTGATGTTCCTCCGCCGAGCGTCATTGAATCGCAGGTAGGACAGAAAGTTTCATTCTCCGGAGAAATTATTGATGAGCCGAGCATCAGGCAAAACGACCAGCAATTAACTGTGCTCGTAGATTCCAGGGGTTGGACCTCGGGCTCCCTTGAGGTACAACCTCTGTCAACAAAAATTTTAGTATCTGCCGATTTGGACCAGGATTATAAATACGGAGATGAAATAAATTTTACGGGAAAATTAAAAAAGCCGGATAACTTTATGACCGATGAGGGTAAAACTTTTGACTATATAAATTATTTGCGGAAGGACGGGATTTTGTACACGATGAGTTATCCGCAGATTAAAATTATCTCGGAAGGGAATGGCAACTTCGCCAGAAGCGAGCTTTTTTCTATAAAGGAAAAGTTTTTAGAAAAAATTAATTTTTTAATTCCTGATCCGGAATCAATTTTTGCCGGCGGGTTGATGTTGGGGGAGAAGTCTGATTTTGACAAGACATTAAAGCAAAGTTTTATTGATACCGGAATGATACACTTGGTGACGCTTTCCGGCTACAAAGTGACGATGGTTGCGGGTTGGTTCATAAGATTATTTTCCTTTTTGCCGATAGCCATAAGTATTGGAATAGGTATTTTGGCAGTTTGGTGTTTTGTTTTAATGACCGGGGCGGCAGCTAGCGCCGTCCGGGCCGGAATTATGGCGACTTTGGCTCTTTTTGCCCGCGCGACCGGCAGAAATTATGATGTTGCGCGTGCTCTTATTTTAACTGGCGTCGTTATGGTTTTACTTAATCCATTTGTGCTTGTTTTTGACGCTTCTTTTCAGCTCTCTTTTATCGGAACAATCGCTATAATATTTTTTGTGCCGAAAATTGAAAAATATTTTTTATGGATACCGGAAAATTTTGGTTTGCGGGATATTATCACGATGACTTTTGCCATTTATATTTTTGTCGCGCCGTTTATCCTTTATGAAATGGGCACTTTTTCTTTTGTAACTTTGCCGGCAAACATTTTAATAATGCCTTTTTTCCCGATAACGATTATCCTTGGTTTTTTGACCGGCTTTGTCGGGCTTTTCTCTAATATATTGGCGGTTCCTTTCGCATATATTTCATATTACTTGTTACATTATCAGCTATGGGTGATTAATTTCTTTTCTCATACATCGTTTGCCGTCTTTACCATGCCAGACTTTTCATTTTTCCTGACACTTTTAATTTACATGTATTTTACATACATGCTTTTCGGCAGAAGTATAAAAGAGTTTTTCCTTGCCCGTCCGTAGCTTTAGCGGAGGAGGGTTATTGAGCCTTTTTAAAATTTTCTTCGATTACTTCCCAATTCAAGTTGTCGAAGAATACATCAATATATTTCTTCTTTTCGGATGTTGGGTAGTCGTAAACATAAGCGTGTTCCCACATATCAATGCCGAGCACATATGAAAGCCCGTTTAATTGCCCAAATTGCTGTTCATCAATCCATGCGGGGATTAGTTGTTTGGATTCCTTGTCCCAATAAAGAATTGCCCAGCCGATTCCGCGGGTCATGGCGAGGGTCTTAAAGCCCTGCATGGCCGCCTCTAGCGAGGGCGCAACCTTTTCTATTGCTTTTTTGAGTTGAGAATCTTTTGGCAGAGGCTTGGCGCCTCCTTCCAGTGACTTGAAATAGTATTCGTGGTTTCTCATGCCATTAAATTCAAAACCAATCCGGCGGTGAAGTTCTCCAATAACATAAGCGTTTTTTTCGGGGTCCGTCATCAGCTCGCCGAGTTTTTCAAATACCAAATTAATATTCTTTACGTATCCGACATAGAGCTTAAGATGCTCTTCAATATTTTTTTCCGAAATGCCTTTTAGTTTTGGAATGTCAAAAGTCTGTTGTATAAATTTTTCCATAAAATAAATATGTTTATAAATCTGTTAATAATACCTTAAATCCAATATATATTTGCTTAATGAAGTTATTGTGAAGCCTTTAATAATGAGGAGTTGGGGAGAGGTTCTTTGTATGATATAGTATTTACATGAAAGACAAACTAATAGAAAAATTAATAAAAGGCGAGGAAAAGAGGCAGGCGGAGGGGTTGGAGTTGATTCCTTCCGAGAACTATGTTTCGGAGGATGTTTTGAAGGCAAACGGTTCGGTTTTTACCAATAAATACTCTGAAGGATATCCGGGTCGCCGTTATTATGGCGGGCAGGATTGGACCGATCAAGTGGAGCGATTGGCGATTGAGCGCGTTTGCAAACTATTCAAATGCAAATTTGCCAACGTTCAGCCTCATTCCGGTGCGCCGGCAAATTTGGCCGTCTATGCCGCTCTTCTGGAGCCGGGGGATACTGTTCTCGGTATGGATTTGTCGCACGGGGGACACCTCACCCACGGGCATCCGCTGACTCTTTCGGCTAAAATTTATAAATTTATCGGATATAAAATGAAAGATCCGGACACAGGTGAAATTGACTATGTTGAACTTCGCCGGTTGGCCAAGGAGCACAAGCCGAAAATAATTCTGGCCGGATTCTCCGCTTACTCGCGTTCTTTGGACTATAAAAAATTCGTTGATATCGCGCATGAAGTTGGAGCTATCACCATGGCAGACATGGCGCACATCGCCGGGCTCATCGCCGCCGGAGTGCTTCGCAACCCGTTTGATGATGGTTTTGATATTATCACTTCCACCACTCACAAGACGCTTCGCGGTCCGCGCGGAGGAATAATTCTTACCCGAGAGAACGAAGAAATCGCAAAGAAAATTGACAAAGCTATTTTCCCGGGAACTCAGGGCGGTCCTCACATGCACACGATAGCCGCCAAAGCCGTGGCTTTCGGAGAGGCAATGACGCCAAAATATAAAAAATACGCCAGCCAGATTTTGAAAAACGCGAAAGCAATGGCGGAAGTTTTTCGCAAGAATAATATTCGCATGATCGGCGGCGGTACCGAAAATCACCTTATTTTAGCTGATGTTTTCGGGTCTCTGGGGGTCACAGGTAAGGAGGCGCAAACTGTGCTTGATGAAGTGGGTATTACTTTGAACATGAATTCAATTGCGGGCGACGTCCGCAAGCCACTTGATCCTTCAGGTATTCGTTTTGGCACACCGGCCATTACCACGCGCGGTTTCAAAGAGAAAGATTGCAAACGTGTTGCCGAGCTGATGATAATGACGCTCAAAAACAAAGACGATAAAAAAGTAAAAGACGCAGTGCATAAAGAAATAAAATCTCTCGCCAAAAAGTTCCCGATACCAAAAAAGTTTGTCTAGAGTTTTTTCTGTGAGTTTTCTAGAAAATGAACTCGACACTAGAAAATAGAATAGATATCTGCGACAGATTGAGGTCAAAAACCGCGGATATTTTTGCCGAGATTCTTTTGGAGAATAAAATCCTTTCGGAAGTTTCTTTCAGGGAAAATATAATATCAAAACTAAGCGAAGATAAAAATATTTACAAGGAAGGCTGGTATAACCCACCTCCTTTCGGAGTGGGAGTACTTTTTGGGTCAAGTTCAGATTCATCACGGCTTTCATTTAAAACGTTGCGAAAAGAAGAATTTTGGCCAAGAGAAGATTGTTTTTTCAGGAAAGAAAGCATAGGGCTTTTATATGCATCGCCTGTGGATGTAAAAACAGCAACGATTGGAGACTTTGGCGTGATGGCATATAACGGAACGAATTTAAAAATTCAGGAACATTTAATAAAATGCCTTGAAGTTCTCGAAAAGATAGCCGAATTTGCGGAAGTTGGAATGGAATTCGGAGAAGTTTGCAGGCAATCCCAAAAATTATTGGAACAATACGGGCTGGCAAGAAGCCCGATTATTCTTCAAAGCAGTGTCACGCAATATAATATTGGACACACTGTTCCCTGGAGCTATGAAGACCCGACAGAAGAAGAACAAAAAATAATAGAGGGCGGTAATTTTAATGAAATCAAAAATCTGATAAGCCGTAAAAGAATTTATTTAAATCCGGAAGAAAAGTTTAAAATCCCGCCGACAATTGCTTTTACCACGGAGATAAGAATTAAGTCAGAGCAGGATATTACACTGCCTAACACATATTTTCATATGATAGTATGCTTTAAGAATGGGCAGAAAAAAATTCTTGGAAATTTCAATCCGGTTTTCAAAGCTTTGGGGATGAATTTTATTAAAAGTAAGTACTAAATTTATGGATTTAAAAAATAAAGTTGTCGTCATTACAGGAGGAAGTAAAGGCTTAGGAAGAGCCCTTGCTCTTCGTTTCTTGGAAGATGGCTCAAAAGTAATAGTTTGTTCCAAAGATGGGGATTTTAAAAATTTAGAAAATGGAATTGTTGGCATAAAAGCGGATGTTACGAAAGAAGATGAAGTTCAAGCCTTAGCGGATAAAGTTATTGTTGATTTTAACAAGATAGATATCTGGGTTAATAATGCTGGTATCTGGTTGCCACATAAACCAATAGAAGAAACCGACTGGAAAAGAGCTCATGATTTAATAGAAGTCAATTTATTTGGCACAGTTTACGGATCCAAAATTGCTTTGGCTCAAATGCGCAAGCAAGGTTTGGGTTTAATTGTAAATATTATTTCAACCAGTGGCCTAAATGGAAAAATAAATGAAACAGCTTATTGTGCGAGTAAATTTGCTGTATCAGGGTTTACTAGATCTCTCATGAAAGAAGTGGATGGGGAAAAAATTAGAATACTCGGAGTTTATCCTGGAGGCATGCAAACCAATTTGTTTGATGAGAATAAGCCGGAAAATTATACTGAGTTCATGGATCCAAATTTTGTTGCTGAAAAAATAATCTCTAATCTAAAGTTAGAGAAACCCGAGGAAGAACTTATTATAAAAAGGAAATAATTTTCAATTTAAGCCTTTTTCTGCTATACCCTTACACTTACTTTTAATTTGGAAAAAAGTAAGTGTTGGGGTATATTTTCTATATGGCTAAAAGAGGCAAACCCACGCCACGGCGGGGTAAACTTATAGTAATAGACGGCACGGACGGGAGTGGGAAGGCGACACAGGTTGCGCTCTTGGCGAAAAAGCTAAAAAAGGAAGGCAAAACGGTGAAAATTG